>NZ_RCOE01000112.1:0-42960 GCF_004321495.1 Pseudomonas sp. Sample_10 | reverse complement strand
TGATCGTGGCCGGTTTCTCTGCCTACTCGCAGATCCTCGACTTCCCGCGCTTCCGTGCAATCGCCGACAAAGTGGGTGCCTACCTGTTCGTCGACATGGCCCACGTGGCCGGTCTGGTTGCCGCGGGCGTCTACCCGAACCCGGTTCCATTCGCTGACGTCGTGACCACCACCACCCACAAGACCCTGCGTGGTCCACGTGGCGGCCTGATCCTGGCTCGCGCCAACGCCGACATCGAGAAGAAGCTGAACTCCGCCGTATTCCCGGGCGCCCAGGGCGGCCCGCTGGAGCATGTGATCGCTGCCAAGGCAATCTGCTTCAAGGAAGCGCTGCAGCCTGAGTTCAAGGCTTACCAGCAACAAGTGGTGAAGAACGCCAAGGCCATGGCCAGCGTGTTCATCGAGCGCGGTTTCGACGTGGTTTCCGGCGGTACCGAAAACCACCTGTTCCTGCTGTCGCTGATCAAGCAGGAAATCTCCGGTAAAGACGCCGACGCCGCGCTGGGCAAAGCGTTCATCACCGTGAACAAGAACTCCGTGCCAAACGACCCACGCTCCCCGTTCGTCACCTCCGGCCTGCGCTTCGGCACTCCGGCAGTGACCACTCGCGGCTTCAAGGAAGCAGAGTGCAAGGAACTGGCCGGCTGGATCTGCGACATCCTGGCAGATCTTTCCAACGAAGCGGTGATCGACGCCGTTCGTGAGAAGGTCAAGGCCATCTGCAAGAAGCTGCCGGTGTACGGCGCTTAATCAGCGTTGCTGAACCGCAGTTGAAAAACCGGCCAGGAAACTGGCCGGTTTTTTTTCGTCGACAAATCAACCTGGTCAGCGCCGCTCTTTATCAAGCTGATCCTGACGCCTTTGCGCTCAAGGCTCGACTGTCGGCTGCGCGAACTTCATGGATAACACATCAGGCAAACCGCCTTCTACCGCATTCAGCAGGGCGTGACCGACACCCGTAATCCCCAGCATCAGCCCCAGGTCCGGGACACTGCCCTCCCCCAAGAAGTCTTCATCGAGGAAGTTATGGAGCACCTGAGAGAGCGCCCCCATGACCCTGGCAATGCCCGGTGCGTTGCCCATCTCACGGTACTCGCTCAGCAAGCACATGAGATTGCCGAAATCGCCGTGACACAAACTGTAGCCCGAACCCAGCCCCTGTTCCCAAAGGTGGCGCTCACAATGCTCGGCGTCTTGTTCGAGCAAATCCCGGGTGTCGCCATCCAGCGTGCCGCCCATCGTACGTATCAACCAACGTCGGGCAATCAGAATACCCGCGTCGCCATGACACCACTTGATGGTGGATGAAGACCTCGCGTTTTCACGTAAATCAAGCCAGTACCCCTCGACAGTGAGGCGATTTTCAGCCCGTACGTACTGTGCGATCAACTGAGCCAACAGCGGATCGCGGGTCACGTCCCACACCTTGCCCAATGCGTACAGAACACCGGAAATACCATGGGAAAAACCTGTCCACAGCGGCTTGCCCGTGTTTTTTAACAACAACACTCCGTTTTCCAGCGTCACTGCCGATTGAATCGACTGCGAGAAACGTTCGATCAGGGGGAGCAATGTCTCACGCTGTTCAAGCTGATAAAGGTTCACCAGTACAGTCACCGCCCCGCACCAGCCATGAATGAAATCGAACTCATCGGCTGTGCTCGGGATATCTGCCAGTTTGCCCAGCAATTCATCGACCTTTGTCTCGTACGTCAGGCGGCCGGTCATGAGTCGATAATTGACCAATACGTATAAGTAGGAGGTCAGGCCGAAATAGGCACTGACTGTCAGTTCACTGGCGAAGTGCCCGTGGGACAGGGCCATGGAGCACAGAATGCGTTCGGCATCCTCCAGATAAGGCAATTCACCGGTGATCCGGTACAAGCTCAAGTAGAAAATCGCCAGGCCGCCCATGCCGTTGTATACACCGCAGCCCATGGGTGAAATGAAATGGCGGCTTGTACGAGGGTGCGTATCCATGAACCTCCAGCCCGCATCGCCTTGCTCACCGTCAATACGCACTTTTGCGATGGCCTCAGCAATCTTCGTCGCACAACGCACATACTGCGTCGAGCTCAGGTCTGGCACGATGTTAAGTTGATGTTCGCGGTTCATAGGCAAGGCTTCGCTTGCCACGGGAAACAGGCACATCTGCAATACATGCCTCTGAAAGGCTTTATCGCTTGACGAGAAACTCTCCAGCTTGCGGCGGCAACTGTCGAACGAGTTCTCGATCGCCAGGGAAGCAACAGTCTCGCCATGGGCATTGATCAAGTGGCTGGATAACAATGGCAAGGTGAAACAAGGGACGTCGGTTTTTTTCAGATCCCTGATTTCATGCCGAGGTATCTCATAATCGTTGAGTGTCTCAGGCAAGTCTGACCACAGGGTCGCCAGCAACAACTCCTGTTGAACGCGACACTGAGTAAAACGCGGATGAAGCATCATCGCGATGAAATCCGCATAGCGCTGCGTATTTTTCATCAGGACGCGAGTCTTCAGTGAGGCGGCATGTTGCGCGAGCAGCTCAAGCACGGCTTCCCGAGTGTTCATCAATTCATCGTAGGCGCGCTCGAAACCCAGAAAAAATGCGGCCTGGTGATCAGCGACCGAATGCGTCGTGCCAGCGAAAACCGGCAAGTGCCGGATGACCGGCCGACTGTCGAATTCAACGGATTTCAATCGATAAAAGCGTTGCTCGCGAACCAGCTGTTTTCTCTTCCCCGTGAAGTGCTGCTGGCGGCTAAGACCGCTGTAATCATTGTCTGAATCCGGGGTGTAAGGCACGAAGCCACTTGAAAAAACGGATTGCCCATTGAGCTTGATCGTTTTGAACAGGGCGCGGCTGTGCGCCAATGGCGTTCTCAAATCAATCATGGACGGGGTGAACAAACACTCCAGATCGATCATGACCGGACTGCTGCCGCAGGCAATGATGTTTTCGTAGTGAAAGTCGATGCCGTTCAAGGCGTGGATCACTGCAACCTGGGCGCCCAGACGCTGAAAAAAAATATCCAGATCGCCTACGTTTTCGCATTCCCGGTTTTCGATTTTTTCAATCCAGCAATGATCGTCCTGCGACACCATGACCGGGGCATAAACGTCAAAGCACGCATTACCGCTGCTCGCACGCAATTGCTCAAGCAATGCCCCGTAAAACAACGCTTCCCGGTTGCTGCGGGGTTTGTACACCAGTGATCGGTCGCCGACCTGAACGAAGCAGACTGTTTCACCATTGGAGTGGAAGTCGCCCAGCCCCAGGACGATGGAGTCGATGCGTCGGTCGGAAAGCGGGAAGGCCGCTACGAGTCGTTCGATATCCTGGCTGAAGTGATCGATGACCTTGTAAAGATAAGCCACAGTGTCGTCGATTCGCTGAAACAACAGATCGGTCAATACCGGGTAGGCAGCCAGGAACGGCACTAAGGCGCCTTCTGAGAACTCTCGGTTGAATGCCTGTAGATCCAGTTCGGGGCTCTCGGCGATCCGGCTGTTCAATTGGTGAACAAGCGATTTTTCGGCCAAGTATCTGATATTCGAAATGATACTTGCGCGAGCGCTGAGCAAGAAGGCTTCGACATTAATCCATTCACAAGCTTGCGTATATTTTTGGTCACTTTTGAAAACATGTTTCAGATAAACATACCAACAGGCATGAAAAAAACCAAACCCTTCGCTACCACTGTCATGCGCTTCGAAAGGCAACGAGGCAAGATCGTCAACTCTTTCATTAAGCAGCGGAATAAAACAGCAACTTCCCCGATACGCATCCGATGAATAATATGCCAAATTCTTTATAAGCGCTTGTCGATCAACTCCAAAGTAACGCAGTACAGCCTTGTCATCCGTGTGCAGCAGTTCTATTGTCTTGCGCAGTGTTTCAGGGGATGGAACGGTATTTTTTGCTTTCAACTCTTTAATATTCAAATTATCGATCAACATCGCCAAACACCCAAGACAAGCAGAGCGGGACGTGCCCGCCCTGCATGGAGATCGGTTAGCAGCAGCCTAGAACAGTACACTGCAGGGTTCCACAAGACACATTAGTGCACATTGTTTCCCCTCCGACATCTGCCTGACCAGAACTTGCATACGCTTCGAACTCGGCATCCAACTCGCCCGACAGATCCATAATTTGCTCTTGCATGGGATTTCTCCTGAGATATACATTTGTCTGAATTGACGACGGCGACTTTAGCACTTGACTGCAACACGTAAAGCCGCAATTTAGAACAAAATGTAAAGCAAGACATCGCATATTTCGTTACATCCAACAGCCAATATAAAATAATTACACCGCCCCGGAATTCAACAAACTCGACACGCAGCCCCTTACAAATCTCAACCCACTATGAACCTGACACACAAAAAATCACGCACCATCAAACAGCAAATAAAACAAATGCCTTCAATAAAAACACCTATCTGAGCCGGCGTCCCTGCCGCCATTACTGCCCGTACATTTTTTAATCCGAGGCAACTCGCGCAAAACCTTCGCGAATCTTTTCTTCCGGTAAATCGTCGGCAATAAACACGATCACACTCTCACGCGCTTCGCCCTCGACCCATGGAGTGTCCCAATCGAAACCGTAAAGCTTCAGCACGCCCTGAAACACCATGCGCCGCGGTTCGCCAGCGATGTTCAACACGCCTTTGTAGCGCAGCAGTTGTTTGCCGTGGTCTTCCAGCAGCTCGTTCATGAACTCGCTGAGCTTGTCGATATCCAGCGGCTTGTCGCTACGCAGCACCAGGCTGCTAATGCGGTCGATGGAGGGCGCCTGGCTTACCGGACGCAGACTCACGCCACCGCCAAGGTCAGCATTGAGATTGAAACCACGTACATCGAGCATTTCGGCCAGGTCGATCTTGCCGTGATCGACCACACGGATCGGAGCCCGACGATTGATCCGGGTCAGCCGTTCGCTCAATGCGTTGAAGGTGGGCTCGTCCACCAGATCGCGCTTGCTCACCAGCAAGCGGTCGGCGAAGCCGATCTGGGCCTGGGCGATGGTCTGTGTCAGGTGGGTCTCGGCGTGTGCCGCGTCCACCAGGGTGATGATGCCGTCGAGGATATAGCGTTCTCGCAATTCTTCGTCGATGAAGAAGGTTTGTGCCACCGGTGCCGGGTCGGCCAGGCCGGTGCATTCGATCACCAGCCGGTCGAATACGATGTCGCCGCCGTCGAGACGCTCGAGCAGCAGGTACAGGGCCTTGGTCAGGTCGGTGTGGATGGTGCAGCAGACGCAACCGTTGGACAGCGTCATCACTTGTACCGGCTCGTCACCCAGCAGTTGGGTATCGACACCGGCGTCGCTGAATTCGTTTTCGATCACGGCGATTTTAAGGCCGTGCTCGGCTTTCAGCAGGTGGCGCAGCAAAGTGGTTTTACCGGCGCCGAGGAACCCGCTGAGGATTGTTACCGGGATAGGGGGTAGCAAAGGAAGGTCTCCCATACACTGAAAAAACTGTAGGAGCCTGGCTTGCCAGCGATGGCGTCCTGAAGATCGCTATCGCCGGCAAGCCGTGCTCCTACAGTGGTGTGTTACCTAAGCGTGGTGCTTCAACAGCACTTCGGCCCACCCTTGCCACCGTAACGGGCTTCCTGACGTTCGCGGAAGAACATCTCGTAGCTCATTACCGGTTTGTCCGGGTGTTTGGTTTGCATGTGCTCGACATAGTTGTCGTAGTCGGGCATGCCGACCATCAGGCGTGCGGCCTGACCGAGGTATTTACCGAGGCGACTCAGGTCATTGAACATGCTGCAAATCCTCGATTACGCATCCGGCAATGCCTGGAAGGGCGACTCTTTATCCGTGCGTTCTTTTTTACCCCAGGCGGCGATGCCGACCTTGAGCGCATAGAACAGGATGCTGAACACCACGAACAGGAACAGCGCGGTCAGCGTTGCGTTGGTGTAGGCGTTGAAGATCACGTGCTGCATCTGAGTGATGTCCTTGGCCGGGGCGAGGATCTGGCCGTTGGCCAGGGCATCGCTGTATTTTTTCGCCAGGGCCAGGAAGCCGATCGCCGGGTTGGCGTCGAACAGCTTGATGAAGCCCGCCGTCGTGGTGCAGATCAGCAGCCACACCGCCGGCAACATGGTGACCCAGACATAACGCTGGCGTTTCATTTTGATCAGCACCACGGTGCCGAGCATCAGCGCGATACCGGCCAGCATCTGGTTGGAGATACCGAACAGCGGCCACAAGGTGTTGATGCCACCCAATGGGTCGATCACGCCCTGATACAACAACCAGCCCCACATCGCCACACAACCGGCAGTGGCGATCAGGTTGGCAGTCCAGGATTCGGTACGCTTCAGCGCCGGCACGAACGAGCCGAGCAAGTCCTGCAGCATGAAACGACCGGCACGGGTACCAGCGTCTACCGCCGTGAGGATAAACAGCGCCTCGAACAGGATCGCGAAGTGGTACCAGAACGCCATGGTGTTTTCACCCGGCAGCACGCTGTGCAGGATCTGCGCGATACCCACCGCCAGGGTCGGCGCACCACCGGCACGGGCCAGGATGGTGGTTTCACCAATGTCATGGGCGACCGCTTGCAGCGCTTCGGGAGTAATTGCAAAGCCCCAGTTGCTGACCGCCGTCGCCACGGACACGACATCACTGCCAACCACAGCCGCCGGGCTGTTCATGGCGAAGTACACCCCTGGCTCGATCACCGAAGCGGCGACCATCGCCATGATTGCCACGAACGACTCCATCAACATGCCGCCATAACCGATGTAACGGGCATTGACTTCGTTATCGAGTAGTTTCGGTGTGGTGCCGGAAGCAATCAGCGAGTGGAAACCCGATACCGCGCCACAGGCGATGGTAATGAACAGGAACGGGAACAGGCCGCCCTTCCACACCGGTCCAGTGCCATCGACGAACTGGGTCAGCGCCGGCATTTTCAGCTCTGGCATGGTCACCAGAATACCGATGGCCAAGGCAACGATGGTGCCGATTTTGAGGAAGGTCGACAGGTAGTCACGCGGCGCCAGGATCAGCCACACCGGCAACACTGCCGCGACAAAACCGTAGCCGATCAGCATCCAGGTAATTTGCACGCCAGTGAAGGTAAAGGCCTTGGCCCACACCGGGTCAGCGGCGATTTCTCCTCCAAGCCAGATCGAACCCAGCAGCAACAGCACGCCGATGACCGAGATCTCACCGATGCGGCCCGGGCGGATGTAGCGCATGTAAATGCCCATGAACATCGCGATCGGGATGGTCGCCATCACCGTGAAAATGCCCCACGGGCTCTCGGCCAGGGCCTTGACCACGATCAGCGCCAGCACCGCGAGGATGATGATCATGATCAGGAAGCAGCCGAACAGCGCGATGGTGCCGGGGATGCGGCCCATTTCTTCACGGACCATGTCACCCAGCGAACGACCGTTGCGGCGGGTGGACATGAACAGGACCATGAAGTCCTGAACGGCACCGGCCAACACCACGCCGGCGATCAGCCACAGCGTGCCAGGCAGATAGCCCATCTGCGCCGCCAGCACCGGACCGACCAGCGGTCCCGCGCCAGCAATGGCCGCAAAGTGGTGACCGAAAAGGATGTGTTTGTTGGTCGGCACATAGTCCAGACCATCGTTATTGAGTACGGCGGGAGTGGCCCGTCGCGGGTCGAGCTGCATCACATTGTTGGCGATAAACAGACTGTAGTAGCGGTACGCGACCAGATAGATGGCCACAGCAGCGACCACAATCCACAAGGCATTGATTGCCTCACCTCGGCGCAATGCCACTACACCCAGAGCGCACGCCCCTACGATTGCCAGCACCAGCCAGGGTAAATGGCGTAGCAGGCTATTATTATTTTTCATTTTATTATTCCAGCCAGAGTGGACAAGAAAGACAGCCACGTCGAGTTTAGCTCTCCTGACGGCAAAGACCATAGCCAACATTGGTCTAGAGCCCTTGTCCTGGCTGGCAGGTTTCAACGATGCGGGTCTATAGTCAGCGAACATCCAGAGGATTGCGCCATGAGCGAACACCCCGCCGACCGCCGTCGCTTCAAACGCATCGCCTTCGATGCCAGGACTGAGCTGAGCCAAGGCGAGTACATCTGGCCGGTAAAGCTGATCGACCTGTCGCTCAAAGGGCTATTGATCGAACGCCCTGAACCTTGGCTGGGTGATGCGACGCAGGACTTTTTCGTCGACATTCATCTGAGCGATGACATCGATATCGAGATGGATGTGCAGCTGGCCCATGAAGAAAACGGCCAGTTAGGGTTTGTCTGCCGGCACATCAGCCTGGAATCCATTGAGCGCCTGCGGCGACTGATTGAGCTGAACCTCGCAGACGAGGCTGAGCTTGAGCGAGAGCTGGGTGCCCTGATTACGCCATGACAGCACCCCGTGAGAGCGGGCAAGCCCGCCCTCACAGAATCAAAGACTATTCAAACAGTGCGTCGAGCGCCTGCTCCAGACGGGTGACGGCAATGATCTGCAACCCCGCTGGCGCTTCCTTCGGCGCATTGCCCTTGGGCACGATTGCCCGCTTGAACCCGTGCTTGGCAGCCTCTTTCAAGCGCTCCTGACCGCTGGGCACCGGTCGCACTTCGCCGGACAGGCCGACCTCGCCGAATACCAGCAAATCGTGAGGCAGCGGCCGGTTGCGCAAACTGGACATGACTGCCGCCATCAACGCCAGGTCAGAGGCGGTTTCCAACACTTTCACGCCGCCGACGACGTTGAGGAACACATCCTGGTCATGGGTCGGAATGCCGCCATGTCGGTGCAGCACCGCCAGCAACATCGCCAAACGATTTTGGTCCAGGCCCAGGGTAACGCGCCGCGGATTGGCCAAATGGCTGTCATCCACCAGCGCCTGAACTTCTACCAGCATCGGCCGGGTGCCTTCCCACGTCGCCATGACCACACTGCCTGGCACTTCTTCCTGAGCTCGAGTCAGAAAAATCGCCGATGGGTTGGAGACTTCTTTCAAGCCCTTGTCCGTCATGCCGAACACACCCAGTTCGTTGACCGCACCGAATCGGTTTTTCACCGCTCGCAACAAGCGCAGACGGCCATCGGACTCGCCTTCGAAATACAACACGGTATCGACCATGTGCTCCAGCACACGCGGGCCGGCCAGAGCTCCTTCCTTGGTGACATGGCCCACCAGGAAAATCGCCGTGCCGCTCTGCTTGGCATAACGCACCAGCAGGGCCGCGCTTTCACGCACCTGGGACACACCGCCCGGCGCGGATTGCAACTGCTCGGTGAAAATCGTCTGGATCGAGTCGATCACCATAACCTTGGGCTTCTCGAGGCGCGCCGTGGCGATGATGGTTTCGATGCAGGTTTCGGTCATGACCCGCAATTGATCCTGGGGCAAGCCAAGACGACGGGCACGCATGGCCACTTGCTGCTGGGATTCTTCCCCCGTGACGTACAGGGCCGGCATGCTTTTGGCGAGGTTGCACAGGGTTTGCAGGAGGATGGTCGATTTGCCGATGCCCGGATCACCGCCGATCAACACCACCGAACCGTCGACGAGGCCGCCGCCCAACACCCGGTCCAGTTCACTGGAGGCGGTGGAAAAGCGCGGGATCTCCTCGACGCTGACTTCGGCCAGGGTTTTGATCTGCGCCTGCTGACCGGTCCAGCCCGTGCGTCCGCTGGGTGCCGCCGCCCCGCCGCTTTCCACCATGGTTTCAGTCAGCGTATTCCAGGCGCCACACTCGCCACACTGGCCGGCCCATTTCGGGAAGGTTGAGCCGCACTCGGTGCAGCCGTACATGCGCTTGGCCTTGGCCATCTGAACTCCCGGCAAAAATCGCGATGATAGCTCAGGTGACGGCGATCAGTGCGATGCTGTTGTCGGAATGAATCAGCGATCGTATCTGACTGTTCCGAGAGTGAGGGGGCCAGGCAAATATCATCACTTACATTAAATAAAGCTGTGAACGGTACACACACTTCCAATCCAAACGCCTTTAACAACCTGTACAAACTATCCGAAATAAATACCAGCCCCCCTAATCAACTGTCATTAAAACTTGTACAACACTTAACCGCTTTAAATCTGAGCGTACAATTTTCAACAAAAATGCAATCAAAAACCCCCATCAATAACCACACACTTATAACGGATAAGATTTTATATCAAGCCTTCGAAACTCCGAGCGGATTGATCCAGCCAAACCGTCAGTCCTTTATTGTTATGGAAGTGTAAAAGATCATCAGAATAGCGGCTGATATTGATTCGCCACCAACCTTTTGTTCACACTGATTACTGCATCATCAGTCCACAAAGCCTGATCCAGAAAGCTCAAGCCATCCGGTGGCAGGCAAGGCTCGCTAAAACTTTTCGCCGTCGGTCCGGTCGATTGCAGGCGAGCATCGTAAGCAGTTGTTTCGGGCAGGAAGCATTTGGCTGATTTACACTGCGTTCACCAACTCATCTGTAACAAGGAAATAACCTATGGGCGTGCTTAACGAGTTCAAGGCCTTCGCGGTCAAAGGCAATGTGATCGACATGGCCGTCGGTATCATTATCGGCGCCGCTTTCGGCAAGATTGTGTCGTCGTTCGTCGGTGATGTGATCATGCCTCCCATCGGGCTGCTGATCGGCGGGGTGGACTTCAGTGACCTGGCCATTACGCTCAAGGCCGCGCAGGGCGACGTCCCGGCGGTGGTGTTGGCGTACGGCAAGTTCATTCAGACACTGATCGACTTCATCATTGTCGCTTTCGCGATCTTCATGGGCGTCAAGGCCATCAACCGTCTCAAGCGCGAAGAAGCTGTTGCCCCGACCCTGCCGCCGGTTCCGACCAAGGAAGAAGAGCTGCTGGGTGAGATTCGCGACCTGCTCAAGGCGCAGAACAGACAGCCCTGATTATTCGCAAACAAAAACGGCGCCCCCCGAGGCACCGTTTTTTTTTACCAGAAATTCTCCACCGCTACCTGCCCGGGGCGGCGGCTGAGGCTTAAATGCATATCGCGCTGTTTGAGCAATTTGCGTGTGTCATCGATCATTTGCGGGTTACCGCAGAGCATGACCCGCGAGTGCTCAGGCGTCAGCGCCACCCCGGCTGCGCGTTCCAATTCGCCGTTTTCGATCAGCGTGGTAATGCGGCCGTTGAGCGCGCCTGGGTGCAACTCGCGCGTGACAGTGTTGATGAGTTGCAGTTTGTGTACGAACTCCTCCAGATACTCGCGTTGGGCCAGCCCCGCGATCAGCTCCTGATACGCCAGCTCGCGGGATTCGCGCACGCTATAGACCAGGATGATGCGTTCGAATTTCTCCCAGACTTCAAAGTCCTGCAGGATCGACAGAAACGGCGCAATTCCAGTCCCCGTGGATAACAGCCACAGATCACGCCCATCGACAAATCGGTCGAGGGTCAGGTAACCGAAGGCCTGTCGGTCGACCAGCAACGTATCGCCAACCCCCAATCGACTGAGTTCGCTGGTGAACTCGCCTCCCGGAACGACGATGGAAAAGAACTCCAGAAACTCGTCATGGGGCGATGACACCATGGAATAGGCTCGCCAGACTGTGCTGCCATCGGCCTTGGTCACGCCCAGTCGGGCGAACTGGCCTGCACGAAAACGAAACCCGGCGTCCCTTGTCGACCGAAGCGTGAACAGGTTCGGGGTCAATGGCTGGACGTCGAGCAAGGTCTGGCGGGTAAATTTTTCTTCACTGGCTGTCATTGGGACGCTCCATTCAACAGACGCTCCCAGTGTCGCGCAAATAGACAGGTAGAAACACCGATGGTTTGTGGTGCCTTTAGGGTGAAAAAAACTTGTTCAATTAATTCAGCTCGCCCAGCACAACTAACTGCTCGGTTAATTGATGATATTAAAATCAACATACTTAAACGTCAGTGGCGTTATAGAACCAGACACATGTTTAAAACTGGTTTAGCCAAGCAAAAAAATCTCAACACGATGTAAGAATCATCCTACACTTCCACTCGCGCCGATCGCTTGGATCCAAAGCGCCCACACGCGAGTTCATACATGGAGCCGATAATGGAACGGTGGAAGGAGCTACAACTCATTCAGTTATCCAACACAACGGATATGGATAGCGCCTATCGGGTTGCGTTGAGTTTCGCAAAAAATATCGGGTACAAATTTTGTGCTTTTTCAGCAAGTTGCTTACCGGTGAATGATCAATTTCAACCTGTGCAATTGAACAATTACTCTAAGCAATGGAACAGTGAATATGAACACACAAAGTTCAGTTTGATTGATCCGGTAATAGCACATTGCAATCAATCCACGCTGCCCATCCTGTGGACCGAGGAACTCTTCCATGACGTGCCATGGATATGGGACACCATGGAGCAACAGGGAATGCAGCATGGTTGGTCACAAGCCGTTCATAACGAGAACAGTGGCTTGTGCTCTATCTTGAGTCTTGCCAGAAGTCATTGCCCGATCAGTGCGTGGGAGCTGTACGAAAACCTCGGTTTTTCGGTATTCATTGGCAATCATTTACACAAACTGATGCTGGAGGCGATGCCCAAAGCTGCCAAGAGGCCCCAAACCCCGCATCTGACGCCACGGGAAGTCGACGTGCTGAAATTGGCGGCCGATGGCAAGACAGCCTACGAAAGCGCGAGGATTCTCAACCTCAGTGCACGGACGATCAACTTCCATGTACAGGAAGCCATCCGCAAACTCGGGGTCAATAACAAAATTTCGGCCGTGATTGCCGCTGTCAAGGAAGGCTATCTGACTGGCGACGCGATTCGCTGAAGCGAAAACCTGCGAGTAATCGGATACAAAAAACCGTACCATTCGCGGTCCCTCCCGAGTGTTTTGCCGTGTGATTTTTCCACAACGCAGGCCACTCGGCCGGCCCGCCGCCAAGTTGACCAAGGGCCGCGGGATACCCGTTGATTACCCAGAGCCCCGCCCCATGCCTTTGCTCGAAACACCTTTTGCCAGCCTTGACCTGATTCGTCAGCCCGAACAGCAGAATGAACCGCTGCAAGCCTTCGATGCAGCCGACGAATACCTGCTCAACCATCTGGCTGAGCAGCAGCCCTCGATCGATACACGGGTGCTGGTGTTGAACGATAGTTTCGGCGCGTTGGCAGCCAGTCTGGCGGGCAAGGTCAACGTGGTCAGCAGCGGTGATTCGTTCCTGGCTTTGCAAGGGTTGGAAAAGAATCTGGCCCGCAATGGTCAGGCATTTGACGCAGTGCCACATGTGCCGGCCAGTGAAATCGTTGCAGGGCCATTCGACCGGGTGTTGATCCGGGTGCCCAAGACACTGGCATTGCTGGAGGAGCAGTTGATCCGCCTGCAGGGCCAACTCGCGCCCGGTGCCCAAGTGATCGCCGCAGCCATGATCAAACACCTGCCGCGTGCGGCCGGCGACTTGCTCGAACGCTACATTGGCCCTGTGCAAGCTTCGTTGGCGGTTAAAAAAGCCCGGCTACTGATTGCCACTGCTCAAGCAATGGCACCTGCAACATCGCCCTACCCGACGCGCTATCGGCTTGACGAACCGGCCATTGAATTGCTCAACCACGCGAACGTGTTCTGTCGCGAAGGGCTGGACATCGGCACGCGGGCATTTCTGCCGCACTTGCCGAAGAACCTCGGTTCGGCGCGCGTGGCCGACCTCGGTTGCGGAAACGGTGTGCTGGCGATTGCCAGTGCTCTGCAAAACCCTGACGCCCATTACACCTTGGTGGACGAGTCGTTCATGGCGGTGCAATCGGCTGCCGAGAACTGGCAGGCAGCATTGGGCGAGCGCGATGTCATCGTGCGTGCCGGCGACGGGTTGGCCGGACAGGAACCTCAGTCGCTGGACGTGGTGCTGTGTAATCCGCCGTTTCACCAGCAACAAGTGGTGGGCGACTTCCTCGCCTGGCGAATGTTCCAGCAAGCCCGGGAGGCGCTGGTCGTCGGGGGGGCGCTGTACATTGTCGGCAATCGTCACCTGGGTTATCACAGCAAACTTGCGCGTCTGTTCCGAGGTGTGGAGCAAGTGGCGGCCACGCCGAAGTTCGTGATCCTCAAGGCGCGCAAGTAACCCCAAAAAGCTTCCGGGTGCGGATGTCAGTGAGTGCTCAGACCGGCGGCGTTCATGAACATCCGCATCAGGCTGGCGACGATGAACAGCGCACCGACGCTGCCGGCCCAGATCATGGCCAACCAGCCGAGCCGCTGCCACAGCGGTTTTTTTTCGGCTTCTTCGATGTCGTGCAGGGAATGTTTGCCGGACATGATTCAATTTCTCCAGTAAGGGTGGATGGCGTCTGTGATGACGCCATCGCGAGCAGGCTCGCTCTTACAATTTTTCGCACTGCGCCCTAGTGATAACCGTCCTCATGGGTGACCTTGCCGCGGAACACGTAGTAGCTCCAGAAGGTATAACCCAGAATGAACGGAATGATGAACAGCGTACCCACCAGCATGAAGCCCTGGCTCTGCGGTGGTGCAGCCGCGTCCCAGATCGAGATCGACGGCGGTACGATGTTCGGCCACAGACTGATGCCCAAGCCGCTGTAACCGAGAAAGATCAGCACCAGCGTCAGCAGGAACGGCGTGTAGTGCGCATTGCGCGCCACCGCGCGAATCAGGCCGTACAAGGTCACCAGCACCAGGATCGGCACCGGCAGGAACCAGAACAGGTTCGGCAGGGTGAACCAGCGGGCTGCGATCTCGGCATGGGCCAGCGGCGTCCAGATACTGACGATACCGATTACCGCCAACAACACGAACGCCAAGGGCCGCGCCAGGTCATGCATCTGTTCCTGCAATTTCCCTTCGGTCTTCATGATCAGCCAGGTGCAACCGAGCAATGCATAAGCCACCACCAACGCTGCGCCGCAGAACAGGGTGAACGGTGTCAGCCAGTCCAGTGAGCCACCGGCGAATTGCCGATCGACCACTGGCAGGCCATCGATGAACGCCCCCAATGCCACGCCCTGGAAGAACGTCGCGGCAATCGAACCGCCGATGAAGGCCTTGTCCCACAAGTGACGTTTGTCGTCCTTGGCCTTGAAGCGGAACTCGAACGCCACGCCGCGGAAAATCAACCCGACGAGCATGAAGATCAGCGGCAGATACAACGCCGAGAGCACCACCGAATAGGCCAGCGGGAAGGCGCCGAACAACGCCGCACCGCCCAGCACCAGCCAGGTTTCGTTGCCGTCCCAGACGGGCGCGACGGTGTTCATCATCACGTCACGGTCGGTCTTGCCGGGAATGAACGGGAAAAGAATGCCGATCCCCAGATCGAAGCCATCCATGACCACGTACATCATGATGCCGAAGATGATGATCACGGCCCAGATCAGCGGAAGATCAATACCCATGATTCAAATCTCCTTGGTCACGGTGCGGTCGGCATCGGAATGCTCATCGTCGGCTGCGGACAGCGGCCGCGCCGGGGTGCGTTTCTGGCCAGGACCACCGTCGTTGGTTTCCTTGCCTTCATCGATCTTCGGCCCTTTGCGCACCAGGCGCATCATGTAGCCCAGGCCCGCGCCAAACAGCGCGAAATACACCACGACGAACAGGATCAGGGTGATGCTCATCTGCATGAAGCTGTGATTGGAGGACGCGTCCGCCGTGCGCATCAGCCCGTAGACCACCCACGGCTGGCGACCGATTTCAGTAGTGAACCAACCGGCGAGGATTGCGATCAGCCCGGACGGCCCCATCCACAACGCCAGGTACAGGAACGGTCGCGAGGTATAGAGTTTGTCGCGCTTGCGCAGCCACAGGCTCCACAAACCGGTGAAGATCATCAGCATGCCCAGGCCTACCATGATCCGGAACGACCAGAACACGATGGTCGAATTCGGCCGGTCTTCGGGCGGGAAATCCTTGAGCGCCGGCACTTGTTTATCCAGCGAGTGGGTCAGGATCAAGCTGCCCAGGTACGGGATCTCGACCGCAAACTTGGTCCTCTCTTCTTTCATGTCCGGCCAGCCGAACAGAATCAGCGGCGTTGCCTCGTCGCCTTTGTTTTCCCAGTGGCCTTCGATCGCGGCAATTTTCGCGGGCTGATGTTCCAGCGTGTTGAGGCCGTGGAAATCGCCAATGACCGCCTGGATCGGCGCCACGATCAGCGCCATCCACATCGCCATCGAAAGCATGGTACGGATCGCCGGGTTGTCCTTGCCGCGCAGCAAATGCCAGGCCGCCGAAGAGCCGACGAAGAACGCCGTGGCAACGAAGGCCGCCGTCGCCATGTGCATCAGGCGATAAGGGAACGAAGGGTTGAAGATCACCGCCAGCCAGTCGGTTGGAATCACCTGGCCGTTGATGATTTCAAAGCCCTGCGGTGTTTGCATCCAGCTGTTGGACGCAAGAATCCAGAACGTCGAAATCAGTGTGCCGATGGCGACCATGACCGTCGAGAAGAAGTGCAAGCCGCGCCCGACCTTGTTCCAGCCGAACAGCATGACCCCGAGGAACCCGGCTTCCAGGAAGAACGCCGTGAGCACTTCGTACGTCAGCAACGGTCCGGTGACCGACCCGGCGAAATCCGAAAAACGGCTCCAGTTGGTGCCGAACTGATAAGCCATCACCAGCCCGGAGACCACCCCCATGCCGAAGTTGACCGCAAAGATCTTCGACCAGAAATGGTAGAGGTCCCGATAGGTGTCGTTGTTGGTTTTGAGCCACAAGCCTTCGAGTACAGCCAGGTAACTCGCCAGGCCAATGGTGATGGCCGGAAAAAGGATGTGAAACGAAATGGTGAACGCGAACTGAATTCGGGCGAGATCAAGTGCCTCTAAACCGAACATAAGTCTTCCTCTGTCAGGTATTACGGCTGCTGGCTGGAAGCCTGCATCCACGGGTCCCACGGGTATGGAGTGCGGCGAATTCAAATTCGTTCTTTTTTTTACAGGCATCGCAACGCAGGGATTCTGGCCAATCAATTCCCTTCGCAGGGCGTTGATCTGGATCAAGCAACGTTGAAAGAGTAGTCCCAATTTCGGCGATGAACTGCGTGGCCGTTTGCCGCGTGACAAGTTGCCTCATGGCGTTCGAGATCGGCTGCCTCAGCAAAATCGATGTCTGGCTAATGAAATTTTCAGGCGTGGCAACTTCCTGTTACAGGTTGGTGATAACCTCGCCCTTCCCCTATTCCAAGATTTGCCCGCAGATGCCCAGCCAAGCGCCCTTGCTGTTACGTCACCATCGCCCTTTCCTCGCGTTCTGGCTGGCCCGGGTGTTTACCGCCAGCGGTTTCCAAATGCTTACCGTGGCCATTGGCTGGAACCTGTACCAGTTGACCGGCAACGTGCTCGATCTGGGACTGGTGGGGCTGGTGGAATTCGCACCTCGCGTACTGTTCATGCTGCACACCGGGCATGTCGCAGACCGCTACGACCGACGCAAAGTCGCCGCCATCTGCCAATCGCTCCAGGCGCTGATCGCCCTGTCGCTGGCCATTGGCAGCGCGACGGATCATGTCACCCGGGAGATGATCTTCATCCTCGCCTTCCTGCTGGGAGCCGCCCGCTCCTTTGAGATGCCGACCACCCAGGCCCTGCTCCCGAGCATTGTGCCCAGCGCCTTGTTTCCCCGGGCGGTAGCCGCCGCGCAATCGGCCCAGCAATCGGCAACCATCGTCGCCCCGGCCCTCGGCGGTCTGCTCTATGCCTTTGGCAGCGTGTGGGTGTATGGCCCGACGGTGGTCCTGTACATCATCGCTTGCGCATTGATGCTCAATTTGCCCGCTCGGCAAACACCGCTGAACAAGGGTAAGGCGACGCTGGATTCGTTGCTGGCGGGGATCCGCTTCATTCGCAGTCGCCCGGATATCCTCGGGGCCATTTCCCTGGACCTGTTCGCTGTGCTGCTGGGCGGTGCGACAGCGCTGTTGCCGGTGTTCGCCAAGGACATTCTGCTGACCGGCCCGTGGGGCCTGGGCCTGCTGCGCTCAGCTCCGGCGGTGGGTGCGCTGCTGATGTCGCTATTCCTGGCGCGATTTGCCGTGGAGCGCAACGTCGGGCGGGTGATGTTTACAGCCGTGGGCGTATTTGGCGTGGCAACGATTGCCTTCGGCCTGTCGACCTCGTTCTGGTTTTCCCTCGCCGTGCTGGTGGTATTGGGCGCGGCCGACATGATCAGCATGGTGATCCGCGCCTCGTTCGTTCAACTGGAAACCCCGGACGAAATGCGCGGCCGGGTCAGTGCGGTGAACGGGCTGTTCATCGGGGCCTCAAACCAGTTGGGCGAATTCGAGTCGGGCCTGACCGCCCATTGGTTCGGTACGGTTCCGGCGGTGGTCATGGGGGGAATAGGCACGCTGCTGGTCACCGGGACCTGGATCAAACTATTCCCGACCCTGGCCAATCGTGACCGCATGCATGTGCCAAAGGAAGAGGTGAAAGTCTGAAGCAGTCATCCATCACAGTTTTGCCGACCATGTGCAATACATAGATACCGCATAAAGTGTAATGTATCGCCTTACACTTTTTTCCATGATCAAATCCTTCCAGCACAAAGGCCTTCGTGTCTTCTATGAAACGGGTTCGACTCGCGGAATTCGAGCCGATCATGCAAAGCGTCTGGCTCGCATCCTGCAGTTCATGGATCGCGCCATGGTCCCTGACGACCTCAACCTACCGGGATGGCGATTGCATCCGCTGAAGGAAGGATTGGCCGAGTACTGGTCCCTGAGTGTCTCAGGGAACTGGCGAGTCGTTTTTCGATTTATCGGCACAGATATCGAACTGGTCCATTATCTGGATTACCACTGACAGGAGGCAGGACATGCCCATGCACAACCCGCCGCACCCTGGTGAAACACTTTTGATGGATGTATTGCCCGAGTTGGGAATCAGCGTCGCGCAGTTAGCCCGGCACCTCGGGTTCGCACGCCCACATTTGTCGCGAGTATTGCATGGGCATGCGCCGATCAGTCCGGACCTCGCTGTACGCCTGGAGCGGGCGGGGATTGGTAAGGCGCGGACATGGCTAGGGGTTCAGACCGACTACGATCTCTGGCAGGCTGAGCATCGTGAGCAACCGCTCATCAAACCCATCGGCATTCACGCTGATGCTGTCTAAACCAGCAACTCCCCCGCCACAGCCGTTCGCGTGGCTTTGCCGCAAAGCTGTTCCACCAGTGTCAGAGCAAACGCCAACGCTGCGCCCGAACCTTGGGCGGTGATGCAATTGCCGTCGACCACCACCGGTTGATCGACGAAATTGCAACCTGACAGTTGATGGCTGACGGAGGGCAGGCACGTCATGCGCCGCTGACGCAGCACTCCGAAAGTTTGCAGGGCAACCGCGGGCGCTTCGGCGATACCTGCAAATAGCCGACCGGCCGTCGCCTGGTCTTTGATCAACTGTTGCAGTGGCTGATGGCCAGCCAGGTGTTGCGTGCCCACGGCACCGCCTGGCAGCACGATCAGATCGAAAGGCTGGGCGAGCAAATCCACCAGCATGGCATCAGCGGTCAGGCGTGTACCGCGCGCGCAGGTCAGCATGCGCCGGCCTTCGATGCTGGCGACCACTACTTCCACCTTGGCGCGGCGCAGTACATCGATCAAGGTGACGGTCTGCAGGTCATCGGTGCCCTCGGCGAGGGTAATCAAGGCTCGAAAGGTCATGGGAACAATCCACAGGAGGGTTCTTAAAGCGTAGTCAGCTTTCCTTACCCTTGTTCGAGGCTTGCCGTTACTTGATGTAAAGCTGTGTCGACATCGTGTTGCCCGGCGCGTTGATCGACGTGTTGCTGTACGTAAAGGTACCTTCCTGCTTGCCCGCCAGGCTGAAGATGTACAAATTGCCAACGATTTTCGTGCGTTGCGAACAATCCGTCAGGTTGCCGTTTTCATAGGCGCAGACTGGCGTGCGGGTGCCATTCACCTCGAAGCCATCCAGAGCAGCATGGGGCTGGCTGCGACCGTAGCCCACTTCCAGCACGTAGATCCTGATGTTCGGGCCACTGTGATTGCAGCGGGTCTGGATCTGTCCCTGCTCAATGGTTTCAAAACCACATTGAGGCGACTCGACCTTGAGCACCTTCACTTCGGTCAACGGCGGTGCCGAGGCCGCCGAGGCGCTTTGTGCCGCCAACAGCAACGCCATCCCGATAGCGGACAAGATCGACAGACACTTTTTCATCCAATAGCCACCCCAATAAACCAGCGCGCAGTATGGCTGGTTTGGGTGAAACGCAAAACATCGACGACGATCACCGCCATAAGCAGCCATAACGCTGTGCTACTGGTATGATGCGCGGCTTTTTCCGACCCACAGAAAAATCCCAGACGCTTGCAGCGGTCTGTGCTTTGCTGTTGAAGTCGATACATTCACGGCGCCGGGCGCGCCACGGGGAGCAGGCATGCTGGAAAGGCTGTTTCAACTCAAGGCACATAACACCAACGTACGCACCGAGATCCTGGCGGGCGTTACGACCTTCCTGGCCATGGCCTACATTCTGTTCGTCAACCCGAGCATTCTCGGCGAGACCGGCATGGACAAGGGCGCGGTGTTCGTCGCGACTTGCCTGGCTGCCGCCATCGGCTCGACGACCATGGGCCTGATCGCCAACTACCCGATCGCCCTTGCACCGGGCATGGGTCTGAACGCCTTCTTCACCTACACCGTGGTCCTGCACATGGGCCACACCTGGCAAGTGGCGCTGGGCGCGGTGTTCATCTCGGCGGTGTGCTTCTTCCTGCTGTCGATCTTCCGCATCCGGGAATGGATCATCAACAGCATCCCGCTGCCGCTGCGCTCGGCGATTGCCGCCGGTATCGGCCTGTTCCTGGCGTTGATCGCCCTGCACAACGCCGGCATCGTGGTCAGCAACCCGGCGACCATGGTCGGCCTCGGTGACCTCAAGCAACCGGCTCCGATCCTCGCCACCATCGGCTTCGCCCTGATCGTCGCCCTTGAGGCGCTTGCCGTGCGTGGCGCAGTGCTGATCGGCATTCTGGTGGTGACCATCGTTTCCATCGTCATGGGCTTCACCCCGTTCGGCGGCGTGATGTCGATGCCTCCGTCGCTTGCTCCGACCTTCCTGCAACTGGACATCAAGGGCGCGCTGGACATCGGTCTGGTCAGCGTGATTTTCGCCTTCCTGTTCGTCGACCTCTTCGACAACTCCGGCACCCTGATCGGCGTCGCCAAGCGCGCCGGCCTGATGGGCAAAGACGGCCACATGCCGAAAATGGGCCGTGCGCTGATCGCCGACAGTACGGCCGCGATGGCCGGCTCGCTGCTGGGCACCTCGACCACCACCAGCTACATCGAATCCGCTGCGGGCGTGAGTGCCGGTGGCCGCACTGGCCTGACCGCCATCGTCGTGGCCATCCTGTTCCTGCTGGCGCTGTTCTTCTCGCCGCTGGCTGCCAGCGTTCCGGCATTCGCCACCGCGCCAGCGCTGCTGTTCGTCGCCGTGCTGATGACTTCCGGCCTGGCGGAAATAGACTGGGACGACATCACCGTGGCGGCGCCGGTTGTGGTCACCGCACTGGCCATGCCGTTCACCTATTCGATCGCCAACGGCATCGCCTTCGGCTTCATCGCCTGGACTGCCATCAAGCTGCTGTCCGGCCGTGCCCGTGAGCTGAACCCGGCGCTGGTGATCCTGTCGATTCTGTTCGTGATCAAGCTGGGTTGGTTCAACGCATGACTTTTGATTCCCAGGCCTACGCCGTTCAGCTCGAAGACAAGGTCACGCGCTTGCGTGACCTGCTGGCCCCGTTCGATGCGCCGCAGCCGAGCGTTTTCGACTCGCCGCTGCAGAATTTCCGTCTGCGTGCCGAATTCCGCCTGTGGCGTGAAGCCGGTGAGCGTCACTACGCGATGTTTTCCCAGGAAGACAAACGCACGCCGATCCTGATTGAAGAGTTCCCGATCGCCAGCCTGCGCATCAATCAGTTGATGCCGCAGCTCAAGGCTGCGTGGCAGGCCAGTGCGGCACTGAGCCACAAGCTGTTCCAGGTGGAGTTCCTGACCACCCTGGCCGGCGATGCGATGATCACCCTGTGCTATCACCGTCCACTGGACGAACACTGGCATGCAGCGGCTTCGAAGCTCGCGGCCGACCTGAACGTCAGCATCATCGGTCGCTCCAAGGGCAAGCGTGAAGTCATCGGCCACGATTACGTGGTCGAGAAGCTGGAAGTCGGCGGCCGCACGTTCAGCTATCGCCAGCCTGAAGGCGCGTTCACTCAGCCCAACGGCACGGTGAACCAGAAGATGCTCAACTGGGCATACGATGCGCTGGGCGATCGCCCGGACGATTTGCTCGAGCTGTATTGCGGCAATGGCAATTTCACCCTGCCGCTCGCGACCCGCGTACGCAAAGTGCTGGCCACCGAAATCAGCAAGACTTCAGTGAACGCTGCTTTGAGCAATCTCAGCGAAAACGCTGTGGATAACGTCACTCTGGTGCGACTGTCCGCCGAAGAGTTGACCGAAGCCCTCAACGAAGTGCGGCCGTTCCGCCGCCTGCACGGCATCGACCTCAAGAGCTACGAATTCGGCAGTGTGTTCGTCGACCCGCCCCGCGCCGGCATGGACCCGGACACCTGCGAGCTGACCCGGCGCTTCGACAACATCCTCTACATCTCCTGCAACCCGCAAACCCTGGCGGCCAACATCGCCCAACTTCACGATACGCATCGCATCACCCAATGCGCGATGTTCGACCAGTTCCCGTGGACCCATCACATGGAATCCGGAGTGTTGTTGACCCGGCGGTGAGTGCTGCAGTGATACAAAACAGCCGTCAGTACGACGGCTTTTTTGTGCGTGCTCAATCGGTGGCATCTGCCTTGCGCGGACGCCCGCCCTTACGGCCATTCGCCCGCGCAGCCTCGGCTTTGGCGGCGCTGCTCTGGCGGCCATTCCGCGAGGCAATGACCGAGGCGGCCATGTCCATCAACGGCTTGCTTGCGCTAATCATTCCGGCGATGGAAACGTGTAGATCCTTGCCTTCATGGCAGAGAGCAGTCCCGGAAAAGCCGACTTTCAGATCCGCGAAATCCTCGACGTCAAACTCATCGAATTCCGGATAGTGCTGTACGGGTAACAGCACGCCACTTCCATCTATGAAACTGATCGCCAGACAAGGTTCTACATAAGTCACCGAAGTCGCCCGCAAACCGTTTTTGTGGCGCACTTGCCCACGCTGGATGGCTTCATCCAGCACCGCATCGGTTACGGACCGATCAGCCAGCGTTCCTGCCCGTATCGTTTTCATAGCTGAATCTCCACGCCCTCTGGAACGCCAATCAGCGCCAGCAGGGTCTTATTCGTCTCAGGCTCGTAGCAAGCCGAGCCAATCATCCCTGTCGTACTCGCGATCCTTTTTACCAACACGACTTCGCTGGTTTGCCAGTCCCAGATCTGATGATCGAGGCACACCGTGTGCAACTTTTCCCACCAGATACACCGAGCGCGGCGCATATGAGCGGGTTGTTCGAGCACATGACGCAAGCCTTCCAGTACCGACACCGGTGGCCTGCGTGAATGAGGATTCACGTCCCACAGCTCGACACTGTTGTGCCAGAAGCTGAATTTGAAGCGCGCACTCCAGGTTCCTGCATCCACATGTGCATGCGGTGGGCAATGTTCATCGCGCAACATGATCACCATTGACAACCCTTTATAGCTGAACAATCTCATGCTAACCCATCCGTTAGGTTAATGAATCCGAAGACTCGACTTCCCCTGAAAATCCGACCGCTGGCGCTGAGCATCGAATTGGCAATGCATCTCAGAGACTAGTGCGCAGATCCACTTCAGACTTGATGGGTAGAGCTGGAGAATCGTAAGCATTCCTTTCCATGCACCCACAAAAGCCGCCTTGATGACGGCTTGTTTTGTAAGCGAGATCAATCAGCCTGGCTGCTTACGTTGTTCGGTCACCGTGAGTCCGGCATGCCCCCAATTATCGGTGTCGACTTCCTCGATGACGATGTGAGTCCATTCTGGAGGCTTGCCGAGAACCCGCTGCAGGGTTTCGGTGATTTCCGCGATAACCTGGGCTTTTTGCTCCGAGGTAACGCCCTCACGGGTGATACGCACGCTGACGAAAGGCATGGCGCTGCTCCTGATCGTTGATTAACGAAGGCTTATCACTTTATTTGTACAATCGAGCCTGCTAAACAGTTTGCAAAATACTTTATCTGATCCCCGGTGTAACCAATCATGCAGCGACAATTCGACGATCTACAGTTGGGCAGCATCGAGCTGTTTTGTCTGGCCGCCGAGGCCGGCAGCTTCACGGCTGCGGCGCTGGTGGCGGGCGTCACGCCGGCTGCGGTGAGCCGCTCGGTGTCGCGCATGGAAGAGCGTCTGGCCGTGCGACTGTTTGCGCGCACCACCCGCAGCGTCAAACTGACCGACAGCGGCCGACGCTACTACGAGGAATGCCGACAGGCACTGGCCCAGTTGGTAGAAGCCCAGCGCGAAGTCATGGGCCAACAGCAAGTGCCGTCCGGCACGCTGCGTATCAGCATCCCGACCACTTACGCCCACCATCGGATCCTGCCGCTGATGCCGGCCTTTCGTGCGCGTTTTCCGGCGGTGAAGGTCGAGTCGCACATCAGCAATCGCAATATCGACTTCGTCGGCGAGGGCTACGACCTGGCCATTCGAGTGCGGGCGATTCCGGATTCCGGTTTGATCGCCCGGCCGTTAGAGGACGCCGAGCTGGTGATGATTGCCAGCCCCGAGTACCTCAAGCACGCCGGCACGCCCCAAACCCTCGACGATTTGCAGCAGCACGAATGCATCCAATACGAACTGCCCAGCAGTGGTCGGCGCATTGCCTGGCTGTTCAATGACAACGGTGATCAACGCGAGATTCTGGCGGAGGGCAATTTCGTTTGCTCCGATGATGTACTGGGCGGCGTGACCCTGGCAAAACATGGCGCCGGTCTGTTCCAGACCTATCGCTTCATCGTCGAAAAAGAATTGGCCGAAGGCTCCTTGGTAGAAGTGCTCAAGCCATACGGAGGACGCTCGCGACCGTTTACGTTGCTGTATCCGCAAAGCCGACATGTGCCGCTGCGGTTACGGGCGTTTATCGACTTTCTGGTAGAGCATTTGCCCCGCTGATCGCGAAAGCGTCCGATCACCGCACACATTAAGCCAGGGAGCTGTCGCTTCAATTGACCGAATTAACCATCTAGTACAATTTATCTCCACAGGTCGAAACCTACGGCCAAAGCCAAAAATAATAAGTGGAGATATTTTGATGGCCCCCATCATTCTGGTGCTCAACGGCCCGAATCTAAACCTGCTCGGCACTCGCGAACCGGCCACCTACGGCCACGAAACCCTGGCTGATATTTCTGCTCTGTGCGGTCGTGCCGGGGAAGAATTCGGCCTGAAGGTGGAGTTTCGCCAGACCAACCATGAAGGCGAATTGCTCGACTGGATTCACGCCGCCCGCGGCCGCTGCGCCGGGATCGTGATCAACCCGGCTGCCTGGACTCACACGTCGGTAGCGATTCGCGACGCGTTGGTCGCCAGCGAGTTGCCGGTGATTGAAGTCCACCTGTCCAACGTCCACGCCCGTGAAGCCTTCCGCCACCATTCCTTTGTATCAGCCATTGCCACGGCAGTGATGGCGGGTTTTGGCAGCCATGGCTATCGCCTGGCGCTTGAACACTTCAGTCAACGTTTGAAAGGGTGAGCATCGTGAGCCAGAACAAAGCGGTATTGGCCGGACTGATCGGCGCCGGCATCCAGGCTTCGCGCACCCCGACATTGCACGAGCATGAAGGCGACGCCCAAGGCTTGCGTTATCTCTATCGCCTGATCGACCTCGATCAGTTGCAACTCGACAGCAATGCCCTGCCCGACCTGTTGCTGGCCGCTGAACGGATGAATTTCACCGGGCTGAATATTACGTTCCCGTGCAAGCAGGCGATCATCCCGCTGCTCGACGAATTGTCGCCGGAAGCCCGCGGCATCGGCGCGGTAAACACTGTGGTGCTCAAAGATGGCAAACGCATCGGCCACAACACCGATTGCCTGGGTTTTGCCGAGGGATTTCGCCGAGGCTTGCAAGGTGTAGCCGTCGAGCGCGTGGTGCAGATGGGCGCCGGTGGTGCGGGTGCGGCGGTGGCCCACGCGCTATTGAGTGAAGGCGTACAACAACTGAGTATTTTCGATGTGGAAATCAGCCGCGCCCAGAGCCTGGCTGACAATCTCAATCAACATTTTGGCAGCGGTCGCGCAGTGGCCGGTCATGACCTGGCGCTGGCTCTGGGCGAGGCCAACGGCCTGGTGAATACCACGCCGATGGGCATGAAAAAGCTGCCGGGGATGCCGGTGCCGGTGGAGTTGCTGCGTGCTGAATTGTGGGTGGCGGAAATTGTGTATTTCCCATTGGAAACCGAACTGCTGCGCAACGCCCGCGCGCTGGGTTGCCGGACACTCGATGGCGGCAACATGGCAGTGTTCCAGGCGGTGAAGGCATTTGAGTTGTTCAGCGGCGTGGTGCCGGATGCGCAGCGAATGCTGGCGCATTTTCAGAGCATGAATGGTTGATCGGATCTGGCGAGGGGGTTAGCCCCCTCGCCCGCATCAGGCCTGCAGATACCGCAGGACCGACTCGCAGATCATCTCGCGATGGCGCTGCTTGATGCGTTCATCCGGCAGGTCGATCTGAAAGATTTCGCCAAAGGTATGACGGTTCGACACGCGATAGAAGCAGAACGAACTGATCAGCAAATGCACATCCAACGGATCAAGCCCCGTGCGGAACAGCCCTTGCTCGGCGCCGCGACGCAGAATCTCGCCCAGTGAATCGAGGATGGTGTTGTTCATCGCCTTGATGGCATCGGAGCGCTTCACATACTCGGCGTTGTGAATGTTCTCGATACTGACAATGCGCACGAAATCGACGTTGCGATCATGGTGATCGAAGGTGAATTCCACCAGGCGTCGAATCGCCTCTACCGGCGCCAGCTCAGTCAGGTGCAGGCGGTTTTCGGTGTTGCGGATATCGCCGTAGAGCTTTTCCAGCACTTCGACGTAGAGCTGTTCCTTACTGCCGAAGTAGTAATAGATCATGCGCTTGGAGGTGTGGATGCGCTCGGCGATCGCATCGACGCGAGCCCCGGACAGGCCTTGTTGAACGAACTCGACAATCGCTTCCTGAAGGATGTTCTCGCGGTTTTTTTCCGGGTTGTTCTTGCGACTCTTGCGCGGCTCGGCCAGGGGTTGCTCGGGCGCTGCGGAGAGTTCTGAGGTCATTGTCATTGCGGGCTCACGGCCATCACTGCACAGGCTGGCGATTATGAGCCGCGCCGCACAGCGAAGGAAGCCGTGCGGCAGCGGTTTGTCGGCGTGTTTACGATTTTCCTACAACTTTGCCTGGCGTACGGCGCCGCTTCGGGATTTGGCCATGGCGGCCAAACGCACTGCTACGTTGGCCGCGCCGTAACCGGCATAACCGTTCTTGCGCTGGATGATTTCGAAGAAGAAGCGTCCTTCGAACGGCTCGGTGTAGACGTGAAACAGCTCGCCACCCTGGGCATCGCGGTCGTACAGCACGTTGTAATAGGCCAACTCGCTGAGAAACTCGTCGTCGAAATCGAAACGGGCTGCCAGGTCATCGTAGTAGTTGAGCGGGATATCCAGCAGCGGCACGCCTGCCTCTTTGGCGCGGCTGACCTGGGCGAAGATATCGTCGCAATCAAACGCAATGTGATGCACGCCGGAGCCGCGATAACTCGACAGCGCATGTGAGATGGCCGTGTTGCGGTTTTCGGAAATGTTCAGCGGCAGGCGAATCGAACTGTCGCGGCTGCGCAGTGCACGGCTTTTCACCAGGCCGTAGGGATCGGGCAGCACCACTTCGTCATCGGCTTCGAAGTCCAGCAGGCTCTTGTAGAACAACACCCAACTGTCGAGGCTGTCGGCCGGCAGCGCCATGGCCATGTGGTCGATGCGCTTGAGGCCGCCAGCGGTCTGCGCATCCGGGAACAGGTTGAAGTCAGTGCCGTAGACGTCGGCCTGCTGGTCGACCAGGTAAATCAGGCTGCCGTCCGGCGCCCGCACGGCGGCCAGCTCCAGTTCGTTCGGCCCGACCAGCCCGCGATAGGGCTGGCCTTTGTAAGCCACGGCCCGGGCCAGCGCACTTGCGCTGTCCTTGACCCGCACGGCGGTGGCGCACAGTGACGGCCCGTGCGCCTCGAAGAAACTGTGGCCGAACGAGTACGGCTCGGAGTTGAGGATCAGGTTGATGTCGCCCTGGCGCAGCAGGCTGACGCTCTTGGAGCGATGCTGGCCTGCCTTGACGAAACCCAAACGCTCCAGCCAATGGGATAGCTTGGCGCCGAGGCTTTCGTCCACGGCAAATTCGAGAAACTCGATGCCGTTGTATTCGCTGGCCTTCGGTGTCTCGAACAGAATGTCGAGGTTGCTCGATGGCTTGGCTTGCTGTTCCAGGCGCTGGCGGGTTTTCTCTTCAAGGTAAAGCAACGAGCGCAAACCGTCGGCAGCATTGGCCCGCGGCGGCGCGGCACGGAAACCGTCGTTGAAGATCTCCAGCGACAGCGGGCCGGTGTAGCCACTCTTGATGATCGGCGCGAGGAAGCCCGGCAGATCGAATTCACCCTGGCCCGGGAAGCACCGGAAATGTCGGCTCCACTCCAGCACATCCATGGCCAGGATCGGCGCGTCGGCCATTTGCACGAAGAAGATCTTGTCGCCGGGAATCTCGGCGATGGCGCTCGGGTCGCCCTTGAGCGACAGCGTATGGAAGCTGTCGAGCAACACCCCGAGGCTTGGATGATCCGCTTGGCGGACAATGTTCCACACCTGCTGCCAAGTGTTCACATGCCGGCCCCAGGCCAGCGCTTCGTAACCGATGCGCAGGCCTCGTGCGCCGGCGCGCTCGGCCAGCAAGCGCAAGTCATCGACCAGAATCTGTTCGTCACCCACAGAGTCAACCGAGGCGTTGCTGCACACCAGCACCAGGTCGGTGCCCAGTTCCTGCATCAGGTCGAACTTGCGCTCGGCCCTTTCCAGATTGCGCGACAAGCGGTCACGGCGGCAGCCTTCGAAATCCCGGAACGGTTGGAACAGGGTGATGGCGATCCCGAGATCGGCGCACATCTGTTTAATTTCCCGAGGGCTGCCGTCGTAGTAGAGAAGGTCGTTCTCGAAAATCTCGACACCGTCAAAACCGGCGGCGGCAATGGCTTCGAGTTTTTCCGGCAGGGTACCGCTCAAGGACACGGTGGCAATGGAACGCTGCATGTTTTCGACTCCTGGTGGAGGCTTCGGCTACAGGGAATTTGCGCCGCTTTTAATAGAGTGAGCGAATTATTGAGCGGGCCGGTGCATTGATCAATTCAAAGTGTACTACCCGGTTAGTTTTGCGTGCGATTATCGAACACAATGGCCGTTGGCGAATTGACGATTTTTTGTTCACTGCGCAACATCAATCCCACATTGAGGCCGGGTAACCAACCACCGGTCGCCGTGTTCAAAAAACTGTTCGACGACCCAGAACACTCATAACAAATTCAAAAACGGGTGGTACACATGATTCCTACTCAAAGCTCCCGCATGGCTCCGGCCATGAGCGCTGCCACTGGTGGCATCGGCGATAAAATCCGTGGTGCCATGGCGGTCGGCAAAACCCGCTGGGGCATGCTGGCGCTGGTGTTTTTCGCCACCACCCTGAACTACATCGACCGCGCCGCCCTCGGCGTCATGCAGCCGATTCTCGCCAAGGAAATGAGCTGGACGGCGATGGACTACGCCAACATCAACTTCTGGTTCCAGGTCGGCTACGCCATCGGCTTCGTGCTGCAAGGCCGATTGATCGACCGGGTCGGCGTCAAGCGCGTGTTCTTCTGCGCCGTGCTGCTCTGGAGCCTGGCGACCGGTGCCCACGGCCTGGCCACTTCGGCTGTCGGCTTCATGGTCTGCCGTTTCATTCTCGGCCTCACTGAAGCCGCCAACTACCCGGCCTGCGTGAAAACCACGCGCCTGTGGTTCCCGGCCGGTGAACGTGCGGTGGCCACCGGCATTTTCAACGCCGGTACCAACGTCGGTGCGATGTTCACGCCGATGCTGCTGCCGCTGATCCTGCACGTCTGGGGCTGGCAAGCCGCGTTCCTGTGCATGGCCGCACTGGGCGGTATCTGGTTGCTGTTCTGGGGCCTGAAGTACTTCAACCCGGAAGATCACCCGAGCGTCAAACAGTCCGAACTGGACTACATCCAGAATGAAGTCGAACCGGAACAGACCCGCGTACCGTTCTCGCGAATCCTGCGCATGCGCGGCACCTGGGCCTTTGCCCTCGCCTACTCGATCACCGCGCCGGTGTTCTGGTTCTACCTGTACTGGCTGCCACCGTTCCTCAATCAGCAATACAACCTGGGCATCAACGTGACCCAGATGGGCATCCCGCTGATCATCATCTACCTCACTGCCGACTTCGGCAGCGTGGGCGGCGGCATCCTCTCCTCGTTCCTGATCGGCCGCGGTGTCAACCCGATCAAGGCGCGACTGATGTCGATGTTCCTGTTCGCCTGCTGCATCATCGGCGTAGTCATGGCGGCGGGTTCCAGCAACCTGTGGGTCGCAGTGTTCGCCATCTCTCTGGCCATCGGCGCGCACCAGGCCTGGACCGCCAACATCTGGAGCCTGGTGATGGACTACACGCCCAAGCACATGATGAGTACGGTGTTCGGTTTCGGCGGCATGTGTGCGGCCATTGGCGGGATGTTCATGACCCAGTTGGTCGGCCACATCCTGACGGTCACCAACAACAACTACACCGTGCTGTTCACCCTGATCCCGGCGATGTACTTCATTGCACTGACCTGGATGTACTTCATGGCACCGCGCAAGATTCCGACAGTAGAAGACTGATGTTCCCTCGGCGCAGGCCCGCTATCGGGCCTGCGCTTTTTTTTGCCTGCTGTTCAGGGGCTATCAGCGACGACTTTGCTGCCAGGCCGCTGCCAGGCCACTGCAGCAAATAATGGCGATGCCGATCACGGTGGTCAGGGTCGGCGTGTGGGAAAACAGCCACCAGCCCAGCAGACCGGCGAAGATGATCTGGCAGTAACTGAACGGTGCCAGCAATGCCGGCGCAGCAAGCCGGAAAGCCTGGGTCAGGAACAGGTGCGCTGTCATCCCGCAGGCACCCAGCGCCAGCATCATCGCGCCGTGCGCCAGGCTCGGCGTCTGCCAGAAGAACGGCACCAGCGCGCTCATCACCAATGTGTTGCACAGGCCGGCGAAGAAGTTGCTGGTGGTCGGGCTGTCGATCTCGCTGAGCTTGCGCGTCAGCAATTGGTAGAAGCAGAAAAACAATGCCGAACAGAATGGCAACAACACTGCCGGGGTAAACAAATCACCGCCGGGATGAACGATGATCAATACACCGATGAAGCCGAAGATCACCGCCAGCCATTGCCCGCGAGTGACCCGCTCGCCCAACAACGGCACCGACAATGCGGTGACCAGCACCGGTGCCAGGAAGTTGACCGACGTCGCCTCGGCCAGCGGGATGTACATCAACCCGGTGGTGAAAAACAGGCTGGTGCCCAACAGGCACAGTGCGCGAACCAATTGCAGCAGCGGTCGCTTGGTACGCAGAACCCGCAGCCCCGATTGCGGCAGGAAAATCCCGGCCATCAGCAACGTGTGAACCACGTAGCGCGCCCACACCACCATCACAATCGGATAGAAACCGGAGAGGTACTTCGAGAATGCGTCGTGACTGGAAAACAGGAAGGTTGCGACAACGATCAGCAGGATCCCCTTGAAGGGCTGATTGACGCCGGAGAGCGGGGTGCTGACGGTCATGAAGGCCTCTTAGTGAAATGGGTATGTGGCGAGGGAGCTGGCTCCCGCTGGACTGCGCAGCAGTCCCAAAACAGCATCGGCGACCGCTCCGCGCTCGAACGGGAGCAAGCTCCCTCATCACAAAAGCAAGTCAAATCCGCGCCAGCAATTCCCGGGTTTTATCCAAAGCCATCTGCGCCCGATCCAGCCCACTCACGCCCTGCTCCAGCAACTGCACAGTGGGAATCTCCAGGCTCAGTGGAATGTTAGCCGGCAAACAGCGCAACAATCCCGGCAGATCACAATCGCCATCCCCCGGAAAACGTCGCTCGTTACGCGCCTGACGCAAAATCTCGGCCATGTCGGTCGGTCGCGGCCCGGCAACATCGCACAACTGTGCATACCGTAACCGTGAAGGCGCAACGCTGGCCAGATCTTCCAGTTGCGATGCCGAACGATCGAAGTGAAATGCATCCACCAGCACCGCACCGTTTTCACGCCCGGCATTCTCGACGATACGCACGGCTTGTTGCAGATTGCGCGCATCGGTCCAGGGCATGAATTCCAGATGCGGATGCAGGCCGTAGGGCTTTGCAAGATCACACAGCCGCGCGAAGTTTTCTGTCAGCCGTTGCTCGTCAGAATCGTTACCGGCGACCAGCAACTCACTGGCGCCGAATTCGGCACCGACCGCCAGAACTTTCTCGAAGTCGGCGACGACGGTGTCCGGTTTCAAACGCAGGATTTCAACATCCAGCACACGAACGCCGGTATCGCGCAGACGGGCCAAGGTCTGGCGGCGTAGATCGCCATCGGCCACCAAGGCAAAATGATGTTCCTCCGGCGTCGCCGGCACCAGGCGCAAACCGACGTGGCTGTAACCGGCCCGCGCCGCGACTTCGACCATCTGCGGCGGTGAAAGCTCCAGCACCGTCAGACTGGCCAGGGAAAAGATTCGTTCGCTCATGGTCAGCCCTCGATCAACGACGGTGCGCAGGCACGACCGGTTTCGGCGGCCTCGCGAATGGCTTCGATCAGTGCCAGCGTGCGTGTGGCATCCGCGGCGCTCACCAGCGGCTCGACCTCTCGGCGCACAACCCGCACGAAGTGCTGCAACTGTAGACGCAGGGCTTCATCGGCAACGACATCTTCCTGAGCTTCGAGCAACGGTTGGTGCCAACCGCCATCGACTTCGTTGTAATGCCAACGCTTAAGTTGCGCAATGCTCAACGCGCCACCGGTCCCGGCCAGCAAATAACACGGCTGGTCGGCCTGACGTGGATACACCGGGTTCTCCCCCGAACCCAACTCCCAACTCCAGGGCGCGGCCACCGCATCGGAACCGGTCAGGCTACCCAACGCGCCGTTGTCGAATTGCAGCAGCACCGCCGCGCAATCCTCGTTGGCAAACCCGCGTATTGCGTTGCTGGTAATGGCCTGCACCTGGCGCACCTCGCCACACAAATGCCGCAGCAGATCGAGGTCGTGGATCAGATTGGTCAACAGCATTCCTGCACCCGCCTCGCGGCGCCAAGGTGTTTCGAAGTAACTGTCGGGCTTGCGCAATTGCCAGAGCGCCGTGACCGTGGTCAATCGGCCCAGCGCGCCGCTGTGGATAAGTTCATGGGCACGGACGATCAACGGATTGTGACGCCGGTGATGGCCCACCAGCACCGGAACGCCGCTCGCTTTCGAAGCGGCCACCAACGTCCGGGCTTCATCGAGGTGCACACCCACCGGTTTTTCCAGCAGCACCGGCACGTTCGCCGCCAGACAGTCGAGCGCAGTACTGACATGCAACGTGTTGGGGTTGGCGATGATGACCGCGTCTGGCTTCGCCTGCTCCAGCATCTGACGGTGATCGGCGTAATAACCGACTCCCCATTGCGCCGCGAGAGCGGCCGCTTGCGGTCCGGGATCAGCGACGGCGCACAGGATCGCTTCACTCAGGGAGTTCAAATGCTGGTAGTGCTGCTGGCCCATGTTGCCGGCGCCAATCAACGCGATTCGAAGGGGCGAATTCAAGATGCGGTCCTCTTGTGGTTCTTGTTGGAAAAATGAATTCCATTAATTTAGAACCGAGTTCCACAATCTTACACAGACCGGTACAGAAAGTGTTCGAACAGCGCACAGCTTCTCGATTGGCGGTTTTAGCTGAAGAGGTCCGACGCCAGACTCGCCGCCGACAACTCTTCGGTAAACGCCAACAACAACGGCGCCAATTCATGCAACCGTGCGCCCGGCATCCGTGCACTGGGCCCGGCGATGCTGAGCACGCCGATCACCCGTCCGTCCCCCGGATGGCGAACCACCGCGGCAATCGCTGAAGTGCCTACGGCCGAACTTTCCTCGACACAGGCGTAGCCCTGCTCCCGCGCCAGTCGCAAACGCTCAAGCAATTCGATGTTGGAACGCGGCGCATTCGGCCCTGGTTCCAGCGGCCGATCCGCCGCCTGGCGCTCCACCAGCGACAAGGCCTCGGCATCGCTCATGCACGCCAGCCACGCATGCCCCGAGGCGGTATAAAACAAGGGTGCATCGCGACCCATGTCAGGGTCATAACGCAAGCCCGAGCGAGCCCCCTGGGACTTGGCGATCCAGGTCTGGCGCTCGCCCTCGATCACCCCCAGTCGCACCAGTTCACCGGTTTCCTGTGCCAACCGGTCCAGCACCGGCTGCACAATGTCGGCGCCGCTGCTCGACAGGTATCGGAACCCCATGGCCACCAGTTTGGTCGACAAGTGATAACGCAAGTTTTCCGGATTCTGCCGCACGTAACCCAGCCGAATCAGCTCGGCGAGCAAGCGGTGAGTCGCGCTTTTGGGAATGTCCAATTGCTCCGCCAAGGTCTGCATTGGCAGGCCGCGAGGGTCGCTGGTGAGGCTTTCGAGCACACTGAAAACACGTTCGATCTGACTGCCGGCCATGGGAGTTTCCACGCAAAATTTGCTCGATTCTAGAAGACAACCCGCGGAACGGGAAATCTGGAACTGTATGTCCGATAACCGCCCCCTTTACGCAGCCTTCACTTGCTCGCCTTAGGAAGACTCTTATATTTTCTGGAATCAAATTCCAAAATAACAACACCGGAGTGCTCACCATGCCTGCCGATTCGCACATTTTTCCCGACATCGACTGCGATGTGCTGATCGTCGGCTCAGGTGCGGCGGGCCTGTCCGCAGCCGTCACTGCGGCCTGGCACGGGCTGAAGGTGATCGTGGTAGAGAAGGACCCGGTATTCGGCGGCGCCACGGCCTGGTCAGGAGGCTGGGCCTGGGTGCCATGCAATCCATTGGCGCGGCGTGCCGGCATCGTCGAAGACATTGAGCAACCGCGCACCTATCTGCAACATGAATTGGGCGACCAGTACGATCCGGCAATGATTGACGCGTTCCTTCAAGTCGCTCCGCAAATGGTCGCGTTCTTTGAACAGCACACCTCGTTGCAGTTTGCCGACGGCAATGCCATTGCCGACATCCACGGCGACACACCTGGTGCCGGGACCGGGGGGCGCTCGGTTATCGCAGCGCCGTTTGATGCCAGAAATGTCGGCAAACTGCTCAAGCGTTTACGTAAAACAATGCGCGAAACGTCTTTCATGGGCATGCCGATCATGGCCGGCGCGGACCTCACGGCGTTCCTCAACCTGACCCGCTCGCTGTCAGCGGCGTGGCACGTCACCCGACGCGTCACCCGGCATTTGTTCGATCTCGCCGTGCATGGTCGTGCCATGCAACTGGTCAACGGCGTGGCCTTGGTGGCGCGTCTGGCAAAGTCTGCCGAAGACCTCGGTGTATTGCTCTGGGAATCGGCGCCGGTCACCCAATTGTTGTGTGAGAACAATCAGGTGCACGGGGCGATCGTCAGCACAGGCAAAGGCTTGGTGCGCATCCGGGCGCGCAAGGGCGTGGTGCTGGCGGCCGGCGGCTTCGCCAATGACATCGAACGGCGCAAAGCGCTATTTCCGCGCACGCCGACCGGCCATGAACATCTGGCCTTGCCACCGCTCGGTGTGTCCGGTGACGGCCTGCGACTGGGTGAAAGTGTCGGCGCACAAATCAATGCCGACATGGCCTCTCCCGTGGCCTGGGCACCGGTGTCGCAAGTGCCGCACGGCGACGGCAGCCTTGGTCATTTCCCGCACATCATCGAGCGCGGCAAGCCCGGAATCATCGGCGTACTGAGCAACGGCCAGCGCTTCGTCAATGAAGCCAACGGTTACTACGACTATGTGAAGGCCATGGTCGCCGCCGCGCCGCAAGGCGAAGAAGTCGCCTCCTGGCTGATTTGCAGTCATCGTTTTCAGCGGCGTTATGGCTTGGGGATTTCACGGCCATTTCCTGTGCCGCTGACATCCTTCATCCGCAGTGGCTATCTGAAAACCGGTAACACCCTGGAGGAATTGGCGTCGGCCTGCGGCATTGATCCGAGCGGCTTGTGCGCCACGGTGTCGGACTACAACCGTCACGCACGCAATGGCGAAGACCCGCAATTCGGCCGTGGCTCAACGCCTTACAACCGCAAACAAGGTGATGCGTCGCAACACCCCAACCCCTGTGTCGCGCCTATCGAACAGGGGCCGTTTTATGCCGTGAAGGTCCAGCCCGGAAGCTTTGGCACTTTCGCAGGACTCAAGGTCAACCCGCATGCGCAGGTTCTGGACCACGCCGGTCAGGCCATTGAAGGGCTCTACGCGGCGGGCGGCGACATGGCGAGCATCATGGGTGGCCATTACCCCGCCGGCGGCATCAACATCGGCCCGGCGCTGACCTTCGGTTACATCGCCGCACGCCACATCGCAGGCGTCACTGCTTTTGAAAAGGAGATCGATCATGCAGCACATCGTTAACAGACAAGGTCTGAACATGCCGAAACTGGGCCTCGGCACCTGGCCAATGCTTGCAGATGAGTGCACCCGCGCCGTGGAGCAGGCCCTGGCGCTCGGATACCGGCATATCGACACGGCAGCCGGCTACAACAACGAGGACGCTGTCGGGCAGGCAGTGGCGAACAGTCCGACACCCCGCGAGCAGATCCACATCACCACCAAGGTCTGGTGGGACCAACTGCAACCCGATGCGATGCGTCATTCCATGGACCGCAGCCTCAAGGCCCTGCGTTCCGATTACGTCGACTTGTTCATGATCCACTGGCCCAGTACCGATTGGGATTTGCCACGCACCATTGAAACCCTGGTAGCGCTCAAGGAACAGGGGCTGGCACGCAACATCGGCGTGGCGAATTTTCCTCTACCGCTGTTGCGCAAAGTCATCGAAGAACTGGGCGCGCCGCTGTCAGCCATTCAGGTCGAATACCACGTGTTGCTCGGACAAAACGCACTGCTCGACTACGCTCGCCAACACGACATGGCGTTGACGGCCTACACACCGCTGGCACGGAACAAGGTGTCGGATATCCCTGCCATCCAGCAGATCGCCGCCAAACACGGAGCACTGCCAACCCAGGTCGCGCTCAAATGGTTGCTGGATCAATCGAACGTCGCGGCCATTCCCAAGGCCAGCAGCGAGGCCAATCAGCTGGCGAACCTGGCGGCATTCACGATCAATCTGGATGATCAGGACCGTGCCTTGATCGCCAGCCTGTCCAAACGCCAGCGACAGGTCAGCCCGGACTTTGCGCCCGTGTGGGACGCGTTCGACGAATAACTTGCGGGACCGGCGATCACCCTCTGGATAAAAACCCATCGCAGAACGGAATTCGATGGGTTATCCGCGTTCAATACAAGCCTGAACAGTTCTCGGCAGCCGTTACGGATTGCCGGGAACACCGACGTGCGCAGGAAAAGCCGGACGACCGGACTGGCGCCACTCTCACTTGGCAGCAACACTCATCGCACGGATTACCAGAGGATTCCCACATGCTATGGAAAAAAGGCCGACGCAGCGACAACGTGGTCGATGCCCGTAGTGAGGGTGCCGGCGGTGGCGGGATGCGCTTTGGTGGCGGCAAGGGCTTGAGCCTGACCGCGATCGTATTGATTGTCGGAATCGGCTGGATCACCGGCCAGGACCCGATGCAGATTCTCGGACAACTGGCCGGCCAGATGGGCGACACATCGGCGCCCGCCACCACCCAGACCCGCAAAGCCCCACCGACCACGGATGAAGGCGCCGAATTCGTGCGCTCGATCCTTGGCGACACCGAAGACACCTGGCAGCAGATTTTCCAGCAGGGCGGGCGGCAATATAAGGACCCGACCCTGGTGCTGTTCAGCAACCGGGTGAACTCGGCCTGCGGGATGGCGACATCGGCGACCGGTCCGTTCTATTGCCCTGCAGACCAGAAGGTCTATCTGGACATGGCGTTCTTCCAGGAGATGTCACAGCGCTTTTCCGCAGCTGGCGATTTCGCCCAAGCCTACGTGATCGCTCACGAAGTCGGACACCACGTGCAGACCTTGCTCGGCGTTTCCGCGAAAATTCAGACAGCCCGCCAGCAGGGTCGGCAAATGGAAGGCGACGGCGGTTTGCTGGTACGCCAGGAACTCCAGGCTGACTGCCTGGCCGGTGTCTGGGCCAACCATGCGCAGCAACGGTTGAACTGGCTGGAACCGGGCGATATCGAAGAAGCATTGAACGCTGCCAATGCCATTGGCGACGATCGTTTGCAGCAACAGGGTCAGGGCCGTGTCGTGCCGGACTCATTTACCCATGGTACGTCAGCGCAACGGGTGCGCTGGTTCAAAACCGGATTCGCTCAGGGCCAGGTGGGCCAGTGCGATACCTTTGCGGCGAAAAATCTGTAAATGAAGAAGTGGTTGTTGGTATTACTGTTCACATGTGCAACGTCCCAGGCTCAAGAGCAAGGGGTCAAAGAGCTCAGTCCCGGGCGCCTGCTGTTGAAGTCAGGTGAAATGGCGGTGGGCATCAGCCGGGCACCGGCAAAAATAGAGCGCGTATTGATCATCGTCCATGGCCGGTTGCGCAATGCGCAAACCTACCTGCAGAGCGGCCTGCGCGCTGCCGAACTGGCCGGACAAAGCGAAACCACCCTGGTGATCGCCCCGCAGTTCCTTGATGAAACCGATGTCGCAAAGCACCCAGTGGCTGACACCGTCCTGCGCTGGCAAGGCAATGAATGGATGGCCGGCGGTGAATCCACGGCACCGTTTCGAATGAGTTCCTTTGAGGCGCTGGACGAAATCATCGCCCGGCTGAGTGATCGTCGGCAGTTCGCGGATGTGAAGGAAATCGTGATCGCCGGTCACTCCGGCGGCGCACAGGTGGTGCAGCACTATGCTTTGCTGGGCCGCGATCAGTCGGCACTGGAAGGCGCCGGGGTAAAGCTGCGTTACGTGGTCGCCAACCCATCTTCCTATGCCTATTTCGATGAACGCCGGCCGGTAGCGTTCAACCATGCCAAGTGCCCGGACTTCAATCGCTGGAAGTATGGCCTGTCAGATCTACCTGCCTACGCCGACGGACAAACCGCTGCGCAATTGCAGGACAAGTACCTCAAGCGTGAAGTCGTTTATTTACTGGGGCAGCAGGACATCGACCCGAACCATCCGGCGCTGGATAAAAGCTGCGAAGCCAAGGCCCAGGGCCCGAATCGCCTGGCCCGAGGGCGTTTTTACTTTAATTATCTGAAGCGGTTGAAGCCGCGAGGGCTGGATCAGCAGCTGATTGAAGTCCCCGGGGTTGGGCATAACGGGGACGGGATGTTTACGTCGCCTGAGGGGCAGAAGGCGTTATTCGGGCGATGAGTCTTGTTGCCTGATTTGACGCCATCGCGAGCAGGCTTACTCCTACAATGAAATGCGATCAACTGTAGGGCGAGCCTGCTCACGATGAGGCGTTCAAGCCGAAAGCATCTGCCGCAACTCGACACAATCCACCGCATGCCAGTCGGTCAATTCCGGCCACGGATTATCCGGCAGATTCACCAATACCGTACGCGCCCCCGCTGCCCGTCCGCAGTCCAGATCAAAACGGTAGTCACCGACCATCACCATCTGGCTGGTCGACACACTCCAGGCCTCGGCCAGCTTGAGCAAACCACCGGGATGCGGCTTTGGTGGGGCCTCATCGCGACCGAGCACATCCTCGACTGCAAAGCAGTCGGCCAGGCCGATCGCCTCAAGCGTAACGTGCGCCAACTCACGGGAATTGCGCGTCAGAATCCCCAGGCGATAACCACGTCCGGCCAACTCACGCACCAGTTCTACCGCGCCCGGCGCCGGTTTCGAACCCAGCGCCAGATCCCGTTCATGTTCCAGCAACCAGGCGTGTTTGGCCGCTGCTTCCTCGGCGGGCAGCGCGGCCAGGTGGGTCAGGATGTCGTCTTGCGCGGGGATCGCCAATGCCACGCGAATCGCCGCGAAATCATGCACGGCCACCGTCAGGGTGCCGTCCATGTCGAACACCCAATGACGTACGTCGGTCAGGCTCATGCCCAATCCTTGCGATGGCGGATCAAACCTTCCTGCGTGACCGAGGCCACCAGTTGTCCGGCGCGGTTGAATACGCTGCCACGGGAAAACCCGCGGGAATTGCCGGCCCACGGACTGTCCATCGCGTAAAGCAACCAGTCATCGGCGCGCAGGTTGGCGTGGAACCACAACGCATGGTCGAGGCTGGCGACCTGCATGTCCTTGTGCCAGACCGATTTGCCGTGAGGCTGCATCGACGTCACGAGCAGGCCGAAATCCGAAGCGTAGGCCAGCAAGTATTTATGCAGTGCCGGGGAATCGATCAAGGCACCGTCGGCGCGAAACCAGACGTATTTGATCGGGTCGGATGGCAATGGGTTGTAGGGATCTTTCTCGGTCACCGGGCGGAATTCGATCGGCTTCGGGCACAGCAGCTTTTCGCGCATTTTCTCGGGGATCAGGTGCGCGCGTTGCTGGGTCAACTCCAGCTCCGACGGCAGATTCTCCGGGCCGACCACTTGCGGCATTTCACTCTGGTGCTGAAAGCCTTCTTCGTCGTACTGGAACGAAGCGCTGCACGTGAAGATCGGGTGGCCCTTCTGGATGGCCGTCACACGCCGCGTGCTGAAACTGCCGCCGTCACGCACCCGGTCAACCTGGTAAACCACTGGCAAACCGGCGTCGCCCGGACGCAGGAAATAGCCGTGCATCGAATGCACATGACGCGCCTCTTCCACAGTCTGACTGGCCGCCGACAGCGACTGCCCGAGCACCTGACCACCGAACAACTGACGAAACCCGAGGTCCTGGCTGCGGCCACGGAACAGGTTTTCCTCGATCGGTTCCAGCGTCAGCAGGTCGACCAGATCTTCCAACACTTGGCTCATTCAGACTCTCCTCACACAACGCAATACCGCGCAGTCTTGGCTGCAGCGGTCGATTCAGTTTCTGGCCCGGGCCAACATGGGGTCCATTGTAAACGTCCGTGTCAGGTTATCCATGCAAGGTTTGCAGCCATTGTTCACGGCTGATGCGGTACAACACGTGATGACGCAGGGGATGATCGACGGCAAGCTTGGGGTGATCGAAGTCATCGGCCGGATCGTGATGCATGCCAATCGCCTGCATGACTTTCTGCGACGGCAGATTACTGTCAGCGGTAAAGGACACGACTTCGCTCAGCAGCAAGCGGTCAAACCCGCAGCGCAGAGCGGTCCACGCCGCTTCGCTGGCGTAGCCAAGGCCCCAGTGCTCGCGAGCCAGGCGCCAACCGATTTCGATGGCCGGGGTAAACGGTGCCTCGAAGCCGACCACGCCCAGCCCGGTGAAACCGATGAATTGCCCGGTATCCTTGCGCTCCAGTGCCCACAGGCCAAAACCGTGCTCGGCGAAATGGCCACGGACTCGCCCGATCAATTCAGCACTTTCCAGTCGGCTCAAGGGTGCGGGAAAATAACGCATGACCTGAGGATCAGCGCACATCGCGGCAAATTCCGGCAAATCGTCATCACGCCATTGGCGCATCAGCAATCGCGCGCTTGCCAGTTCAAGTATCGGCTCCATCGTGCCCTCCCCCCATTTCCATGCCGCCAGTCTACAACGCTGGTAGGATCCGTCTCTCATTCCCGATTGAAATCATCATGCCGTTGCCGTTGATCTACCACGAAGACTACAGCCCCGAGTTTCCGGCGGATCACCGCTTCCCGATGGACAAGTTTCGCCTGTTGCGCGATCACCTGGTGGACAGCGGCCTGACCCGCGACGCCGATCTGCTGCGCCCACAACTGTGCCCGCCAGAGATTCTCGCCCTCGCCCATGACCCTTCGTATATCGAACGCTACATGAGTGGCGAGTTGTCCCGTGAAGATCAACGGCGCCTTGGCCTTCCCTGGAGCGAAGCGCTTGCGCGACGCACGGTGCGTGCGGTCGGCGGTTCGCTGCTGGCGGCCGAGCAAGCGCTGGAACATGGGCTGGCCTGCCACCTCGCCGGCGGCACTCACCACGCGCATTACGATTACCCGGCGGGTTTCTGCATCTTCAACGACCTGGCGGTGATCAGCCACTACCTGCTGGAGAGCGGGCGTGTGAATCGGGTGCTGATTTTCGATTGCGACGTGCATCAGGGCGATGGGACTGCTCGGATTCTGCACAACACTCCAGAGGCGATCACCGTTTCCCTGCACTGCGAGAAGAATTTTCCTGCACGCAAGGCTGAAAGCGATTGGGACATTCCGCTGCCCAATGGCATGGGCGATGCCGATTACCTGAAGGTGGTGGACGATGCACTCAACTACCTGTTGCCGCTGTATCAACCCGACCTGGTGCTGTACGACGCCGGGGTCGATGTGCACAAGGATGACGCCCTCGGTTACCTGAAACTGACGGATGAAGGTGTCGCCGCCCGCGATGAAAGCGTGATGCGCCATTGCCTGGGCCGGGATATTCCGGTGGTCGGCGTGATCGGCGGCGGCTACAGCAAGGACCGGCACGCCCTGGCCCGACGTCACGGCATCCTCCATCACAGTGCGCAACGCGTCTGGCAGTCATCAGGTTGTCACTGACCTGTGGATGCTTTACCCACAATGCCTGTGGAACCGCCTGTGGATAACCTGAGTGAAAGGGACTACAGGCCATGCTGGGCATGGGCTACAGACCACTGATCACTTTTTGACCACCTCTTTTGAGGAACGCCACAATCCCTGTAGGCGCGAGCCTACTCGCGATAAGGCCGGCACTTTCAACATCTTCGTCAACTGACAGATCGCCATCGCGAGCAGGCTCGCTCCTTGTATGTTGACCCTGAGTCCAAAGAGAGAGGT
>NZ_RCOE01000241.1:0-1068 GCF_004321495.1 Pseudomonas sp. Sample_10 | reverse complement strand
GGGTTTTCCAGAAGGCGATCTTGTCGAACTGGTCGAAACCGTTGGTCTTGCAACCTTCGGCACCGAGCAATTCACTCTCCTTGCACGCCGCCGGCACGGCTGGCAGCGAACCGAACCACGCCGCCACGTCGCCCTGGACTTTCGGTTGCAACGACCAATCCATCCACTTGTAGGCGCAGTTCGGGTGTTTGGCGTCAGCGTGCAACATGGTGGTGTCCGCCCACCCGGTGGCGCCTTCTTTCGGGATGGTCGACGCGATCGGCTGCTTCTCGTTGATCAGGCCATTGACCTGATACGGCCAGGCGCCGGACGCGACCACGCCTTCGTTCTTGAAGTCACTCATCTGTACGGTGGTGTCGTGCCAGTAACGGTGGATCAACGGCTGCTGGGCGCGCAGCAGATCGAGCACGGCCTTGTACTGCGCTTCGGTCAGTTCGTAGGGGTTCTGGATGCCCAGTTCCGGCTTGGCCGATTTGAGGTACAACGCGGCGTCGGCGATATAAATCGGACCGTCATAGGCCTGAACGCGGCCCTTGTTCGGTTTGCCGTCCGGCAGATTTTCCGCGTTGAACAACACGCCCCAGCTGTCAGGCGCAGTCTTGAACACGTTGGTGTTGTACATCAGCACGTTCGGCCCCCACTGATATGGGGTGCCGTAGGTCTGGTTGTTGACCACGTACCACGGCGCATCCTTGAGGCGAGGATCGAGGTTTTTCCAGTTCGGGATCAACGCCGTGTTGATCGGCTGCACACGCTTGCCACCGATCAGCCGCAGCGAGGCGTCGCCGGAGGCGGTGACCAGGTCATAACCACCCTTGGCCATCAGGCTGACCATTTCATCGGAGGTCGCCGCCGTTTTCACGTTGACCTTGCAGCCGGTTTCCTTCTCGAAACCGGTCACCCAGTCGTAGGCCTTGTCGCTTTCGCCACGTTCGATGTAGCCGGGCCACGCCACGATATCCAGTTGGCCTTCGCCGGCACCGACGGCTTTCAGCGGCTCGGCGGCCTGGAGGCTGGCGCTGGCCAGCAGCGCCGTGGTGATTGCACTGAGCAGTGCGGTCTTGTGCA
>NZ_RCOE01000114.1:0-44495 GCF_004321495.1 Pseudomonas sp. Sample_10 | reverse complement strand
GCCAGATCGACACTGACCGCATGATCGAGCCAAGCCTCGAGATTGATACTGCCGTCGGTGTTGATCGGCTGGTGTGCTCTCACCTGTACCATCTTGCTTACCTTCCCTACGACGCAGATTCAATGCGTCAAATCGCTGACCTTCGTTGCCCGTGCGCCCACGTCGGGCTGATGCGCGGTTGCACGGGTGGGCCAGTCGGACCAGACGAGCATCCTAGCTCGCTTCAAATAACGCCATGGCCTCGACATGTGCCGTCTGAGGAAACATATCGAGAATCCCGGCACGTTTTAACCGGTAGCCCTGCTTGATCAATTCGACCGTGTCGCGCGCCAGAGTTGCCGGATTGCACGACACATATACCAACCGTTCGGCACCCAGCGTCCTGAGCTTGCGCACAACCTCGAAAGCACCGTCACGCGGTGGGTCCAAGAGTACCGCACAAAAGCCTTCCCGCGCCCATTCGGCATCGGTCAACGGCTGGGATAAATCGGCCTGAAAAAACTTCGCGTTATGCAGATTATTGCTAGCCGCGTTTGCCGCCGCCCGATCAACCATCGTCTGCACGCCCTCCACCGCCACCACTTCGCGAGTGGCCTTGGCCAGCGGCAAGGCAAAATTGCCGAGACCGCAGAACAGATCGAGAACCCGCTCATCCGTCGCAGGTTTCAGCCAGTCCAGCGCCTGGGCAACCATCGCTTCGTTGACGCCGGCGTTGACCTGAATGAAATCCCCTGGACGATAAGCCAACTCCAGATCCCACTGCTCAAGACGATAGCCCAGCGCCTGACCGGCCTCGACCGGTTGCGGCTCGCCGTCGCCATGCAGCCACAACTGGGCTTCATGGAGCGCACAGAAATCCTTGAGAATGGTCAGGTCGCCTTCGGACAATGGCGCCATGTGTCGCAGCAAAACCGCCAGTGATGAGCCGCTGAACAACTCCACATGCCCGAGTGCCTGAGGTTTGCTCAAGCGGCGCAACATCGGCGGCAAGCCGGTCATGATCGGCTGCAAGGGTTGTACCAGCACCGGACATTCATTGATGCCGACAATGTCCTGGCTGCCGGCGGCGCGGAAACCGACTTCGAGCATCTTGGCCTTCATGTCCCATCGCACGGCTACGCGGGCGCGGCGACGGTAGCCGAACTCTGGACCGCTCAACGGGACAGCCCACTCTTCGGTCTCGACGCCGGCGACCTTGGACAACTGCTCGGCGAGCATGCGCTGTTTCAGTGCGAGCTGTTCGTCATGTGGCAGATGCTGCACGCTGCAACCGCCGCAACGGCCGGCGTGGGCGCACGGTGCCGGGCGGCGCAGTTCGCTGGCCTTGAACACCCGTTCGGTGCGCGCCTCGACCACTTTGCCGTGGGCGCCAAGTACACGCGCTTCGATCTCTTCACCGGCCAATGCGCCGATGACGAACCAGGTACGCCCTTCGAAAAACGCGATACCGCGACCGTCATTGGCCAGGCGCTCGATGGTCAGGCGCTGTTTTTTGCCGGTCGGGACTTGCGGGGCCTTGCTGCCGCCGGTGGGCTGGAAGCGCAGGCCTCTTTCATGTTTGGCCATCAGTTGGGCGCGTCGAAAATGCCGGTCGACAGGTAACGGTCGCCACGGTCGCAGATGATCGCGACGATCACCGCGTTTTCAACTTCTTTGGACAGACGCAGCATCGCTGCCACTGCGCCGCCCGAGGACACGCCGCAGAAGATGCCTTCTTCACGGGCCAGTCGACGGGTCACGTCTTCGGCTTCGCTTTGCGCCATGTCGACGATCCGGTCCACGCGATCGGCCTGATAGATCTTCGGCAGGTATTCCTGGGGCCAGCGACGGATACCCGGGATCGCCGAGCCTTCCATCGGTTGCAGGCCGATGATCTGCACGGCGTCGCTCTGTTCTTTCAGGTACCGCGAAACCCCCATGATGGTGCCGGTGGTGCCCATGGAGCTGACGAAATGGGTGATGGTGCCCTGGGTCTGACGCCAGATTTCCGGGCCAGTGGTGGTGTAATGCGCCTCGGGGTTGTCGCCATTGGCGAACTGATCCAGCACTTTGCCACGGCCTTCGGCCTCCATGCGCTGGGCGAGGTCGCGGGCGCCTTCCATGCCTTCTTCCTGGCTGACCAGAATCAACTCGGCGCCATAAGCGGTCATGGCAGCCTTGCGTTCAGCGCTGGAGTTGTCGGGCATGATCAGGATCATCTTGTAACCCTTGATCGCGGCGGCCATGGCCAACGCAATACCGGTGTTACCCGAAGTCGCTTCGATCAGCGTATCGCCGGCATGGATCTGCCCACGCAGCTCGGCGCGGGTGATCATCGACAGCGCCGGACGGTCCTTGACCGAACCCGCCGGGTTATTCCCTTCGAGCTTGAGCAAAAGGGTGTTGCTGGTGGCGCCAGGCAGGCGCTGCAAACGGACCAGCGGAGTGTTGCCGACGCAATCGGCGATGGTTGGGTACTGCAAGGTCATGGCGTATTCGCAATCCAGACTGCGGGGGCGCCTATCATACCGGCAAACGTTCGAAGGCCATATCACGCAAAGTGTGGTGCTTATGGCTAACAGGAATAAGCCCTGGCTCAGTCCTCATCCGCTTGCCCGACATTCAATGCGTAGAACTCGTGCAGCTTGGCTTGCAACAGCAGTTTGTCCGGCAGTTGTACCTGATACTCAGCGATAAGCGCAGGCGACAGGCTGCGGTTGAGCGCATATTCAACCACCTCATCTTCCTTGCTGGCACAAAGCAGGACTCCAATGGCAGGGTTCTCATGAGGCTTTCGTTCGTCGCGGTCCAGTGCTTCCAGGTAGAAGTTCAGCTTGCCCAGATACTCCGGCTCAAAACGACCGACCTTGAGTTCAATGGCTACCAGGCAGTTAAGTCCCCGGTGGAAGAACAAGAGGTCCAGGGCGAAATCCCGCCCGCCAACTTGCAGCGGGTATTGGGAGCCGACAAAACAGAAATCACGGCCCAGTTCGATCAGGAACTCCTTGAGACGCGCCAGCAGCCCCTGATGCAAATCGGTTTCGGCATGGGTTCCGGGCAGGTCGAGAAATTCGAGCATGTAGGCGTCACGAAAAATCTCCAGCGCCGAGGGATGGGTTTGTTTCAGTGCTGTTGAGATTTTTGCCGGCTGAGTAACGCTGCGCTCAAATAATGCTGCCTTGAACTGGCGCTCCAGTTCCCGCTTCGACCACTTCTCCTGAATCGCCATGCGCAGGTAGAACTCGCGTTCTTCAGGGCGTTTGCTTTGGCCAAAGATCATCACGTTATGCGACCAGGATAATTGTCGCACCAGTGGCGCGACTTTCTCTTCAGCGTGGTAAATCTCATAGAATTGGCGCATGCGAAACAGATTGGACCGGGTAAACCCGCGCAACCCCGGTTGCGTCCTTGCCAGATGCTTAGCCAATTGACCGACCACGGAATCGCCCCACTCGGCCCGTTCCAGCTTGCGACTGATATGAGCACCGACCTGCCAGTACAACTCGATCAGTTGCGTATTGACCGCTCGAATGGCCTGCTGTCTGGCACCGTGGATCAGCGCGAGCACTTCGCTGAAACGATCATCTGATGTGCCGCTGGTTACGTCCGGTGCAGTCATGTTCTGTTCCTTGAGGATGATTGAAGGCCAGAGCTTAATCGGTCAAGGAAGTATGAAAATGCCGCTGATACCCTTTCGGAAATGTCGTACAACAATGCCGGAACGCTCCGGCGTGAGCAGATGTTGAGGGCTTGGCTGACCGTGCAGCTCGCACTTACTGGGTTTGAAGGGACGCCAGTGCAGGCGCAGTCTTGCTGGCGCACGCGCTATCACTGACTTGGCTTTCATCCGCGATCAGCCGCATGTTCATCCGCAACCCGCTACCCGTATTCTCGGCCCACAGCTGCCCGCCCTGTCGCTGCACCGCATTCCTCGCGATGCTAAGGCCCAGACCAAACCCGCCGTCCCCGGGCCGCGAGCCATCGAGGCGGGTAAAAGGCAGGAAGATCCGTTCCAGATCTGCTTGCGCCACGCCGCCACCCTGGTCCTCCAGCCACAGATGCCAGTACTCGCCGTCACGCCGGCCACCAAGGAGGACGATGCCGCCCTTGGGTGAATGACGAATAGCATTGCGCAACATGTTTTCCAGCGCTTGGGCCAACGTATCGAGATGGCCGCGAACCCAGCAGGAAGCGTCCACCGAACACAGCAACTGCCCGTTCGGCCAGCAGCTTTCATAGCAGGCGTTTTCGGTGAGCATTTCCCACAATGCCTGGACCTGGATCGCTTCATCAGGCAATCGGGTGCGTTCGGTGTCGAGCCAGGCCAGTTGCAGCGTGTCTTCCACCAATCGCTGCATGCCGTCGACTTCACGACCAATACGTTCGCGTAACGACTCCAGGCCCTGCTCGCTTTCACTGGCCACCCGCAGGCGACTCAGTGGTGTGCGCAATTCGTGGGACAGGTCGCGCAGCAATTGCTGTTGCAACGCAACCGTGCTTTGCAGACGTTCGGACATATGATCGAACGCTCTGCCCAGTTCACCCAGCTCATCGGTACGATTGGTCGTGCGGCTCGACAGCCGCACACTCAATTGGTCGGCCCGCCAGGCATTGGCCTGAGCACGCAAGTGATTGAGTGGTACCACCAACAGGCGATACAGCCCGACGCATAACAGCAATGTGAACAAGCCCGGAATCACACCGTTGGTGATCACCCGCCAGAACACCCGATATTGTCCCGGCAGAAAGCGTTCGGGCAACTCGATTACCAGGCTCCCGGTGGACGGGTCGCCAGGGAACGGTACCCGCATCCACGGCCGGCCTTTTTTGTGGATCGGCCAATCCAATCCGCGCAGGAAGGTCAGGCGCTCGATTTCCTTGTCCGAAAGTGACTGGTTGCTCAAAGACTGCAAATCACCGCCGATGACACCGACCCAGCCTTTTTCCCGCTGATGCATCGTCTGCAACCAGTCATCGATGCCGGCGTTCTGGCGCAATTGCCAGGCTTGTTCGGCTTCGGCGGCGTAGTGCGTCAGGGTTCTGCGGGCATCATCGGAGAGGAACTGATTGCGCTGTTCCATATAACGACCCCAGGACCAGCTCAACCAGATCATCAGCAAACAGAATGCGACCAGCAAACAGGCAAGCTTCCAGAATAGCGAGTGCCGGCCCGGCACATTACATTTCATCACTGGTGCTCAGAATGTAGCCCTTGCCCCAGACCGTCCGCACTTCGCGTTCGGTATAGCCGATGGCCTTGAGCTTGCGGCGGATCTGGCTGATGTGCATGTCCAGACTGCGGTCATGGGCAGAGTAACCGCGTTGCAGGACATGTTGATAAAGGAAGGCTTTGCTCAACACTTCATCGTCATTGCGATTCAGGGTTTCCAGCAAGCGGTATTCGCTGCGGGTCAGGCCGGCGGCTCGCTCGCCGTAAAAAACCTCGGACTGTTCATCGTCGAAATGCAAGCTGTCCCGCGGCGGCGCAATCGCTGCCGGCGTCGGCTGACGGTCGAGGGCGACGCGGCGCAGGATCGCTTCGATGCGTACCCGCAACTCGACCATGCTGAACGGCTTGGTCAGGTAATCATCAGCCCCCAGGCTAAAGCCACTGATGCGATCCGCTTCGGCCCCCAGCGCCGACATCAGCAACACCGGGGTGGAGTGACTCTGGCGCAATTGCGTCAGCACTGACAACCCGTCCAGTCCGGGCAACAGAATGTCCATCAACACCACGTCGAAGGCTTGCTCGCGGGCAGCGGCGAGGCCTTCCTGGCCGTTCTGGCACCAGGTCACCTGAAAGCCGCTGCGGCCCAGATGCTCATGGACATAAGCACCGAGCACGAGATCGTCTTCGATGGAAAGGATGCGCGGATGACCAGAGGCGATGGGAGTCATGAGTATCTGCAAATAATTCTCAGTTGATAATTATTCAAGATTGCTTCGCCTGAGGCAACCCGACACTTTGCGCAACCGTTGAAAAGGCCCGAACTGGCCGACGAACGACGACATCAATTTTACGAAGATTGCCCGCCAGCAAATCGCTACACTGCGCAGGTGGTGCATGCCACACGCGAGTGCAGGACTATCGATAGCTGGATGCAGGAGAGATGCGTGCTCAAGAAACTGGGAATCAAAGGCCGCGTGCTGTTGCTGACTCTATTGCCGACCAGCCTCATGGCGCTGGTCCTAGGTGGTTATTTCACCTGGATGCAGCAATCGGACTTGCAAACCCAACTCATGCAACGTGGCGAAATGATCGCCGAGCAACTGGCGCCGCTGGTAGCGCCGGCCATGGGCCATAAAAACAACGAGCTGCTCGAACGCATCGCTACGCAATCCCTCGAGCAGCCGGACGTGCGTGCCGTAACTTTCCTCGCACCTGACCGCACGTTACTGGCCCATGCGGGACCGACCATGCTCAACCAGGCGCCGCTGGGCGATGGTTCGCAAATGTTGCGGCGCAGTGGCAGCGATGCGACGCGTTATCTGCTGCCGGTGTTCGGCAAGCATCGTAATCTGGCAGGCGATGTGATACCCGATGAGGCCGATCGCCTGTTGGGCTGGGTCGAGCTCGAACTGTCGCACAATGGCATGTTGCTGCGCGGTTACCGCAGCCTGTTCGCCAGCCTGATGATGATCGCCGCCGGCCTGGGTGGCGCGGCGTTGCTTGCCTTGCGCATGGGCCGCACCATCAACCGGCCGCTGACCCAGATCAAGCAGGCCGTAGCCCAACTCAAGGACGGTCATCTGGAAACCCGACTGCCACCCCTTGGCAGTCATGAACTGGACGAACTGGCATCGGGCATCAACCGCATGGCTGGCACCCTGCAAAATGCCCAGGAAGAATTGCAGCACAGCATCGACCAGGCCACCGAAGATGTTCGCCAGAACCTCGAAACCATCGAGATCCAGAACATCGAACTCGACCTGGCGCGCAAGGAGGCACTGGAGGCGAGCCGGATCAAATCCGAATTCCTGGCCAACATGAGCCACGAAATCCGCACGCCGCTCAACGGTATTCTCGGTTTTACCCATTTGCTGCAGAAAAGCGAGTTGACCCCGCGCCAGCTCGATTATCTGGGCACCATCGAAAAGTCCGCCGACAGCCTGTTGGGGATCATCAACGAGATCCTCGACTTTTCGAAAATCGAGGCCGGCAAACTGGTGCTCGACCATATTCCGTTCAACTTGCGCGATCTGCTGCAGGACACCCTGACCATCCTTGCCCCCGCTGCCCACGCCAAACAACTTGAGCTGGTGAGCCTGGTGTATCGCGACACGCCTTTGTCGCTGGTCGGCGACCCGCTGCGGCTCAAGCAGATCCTCACCAATCTGGTCAGCAACGCCATCAAGTTCACCCGCGAAGGCACCATCGTCGCCCGGGCCATGCTCGAAGAAGAACACGATGACAGTGTGCAACTGCGCATCAGTATTCAGGACACTGGCATCGGCCTATCGAGCCAGGACGTACGCGCGCTGTTCCAGGCTTTCAGTCAGGCCGATAACTCACTGTCCCGGCAACCGGGCGGCACGGGGCTGGGGCTGGTGATTTCCAAGCGACTGATCGAACAAATGGGCGGCGAGATCGGTGTCGACAGTACACCGGGCGAAGGTTCGGAGTTCTGGATCAGCCTGAGCCTGCCCAAAACCCGCGACGATGCCGAAGACCTGCCCGGCCCGCCGCTGTCGGGTCGTCGTGTGGCGGTGCTGGAAAACCATGACCTGGCCCGTCAGGCGCTGCAGCATCAACTGGAAGATTGCGGTCTCGCGGTCACGCCGTTCAACACGCTGGAAAGCTTGACCAATGGCGTGACTGGCGTCCATCAGACCGATCAGGCCATCGACCTGGCGGTGCTGGGCGTCACCAGCAATGACATGCCGCCCGAGCGCCTTAATCAATACATCTGGGACCTCGAACACCTTGGCTGCAAAGTGCTGGTGCTTTGCCCGACCACAGAGCAGACGCTGTTCCACCTCTCGGTGCCCAACCCTCACAGCCAGCTCCAGGCCAAACCGGCCTGCACCCGCAAGTTACGACGCGCACTGTCCGACCTGGTCAACCCGCGCCAGATTCGCAGCGAACCCGGCGAACCGGTTTCCAGTCGCGCGCCTAAAGTGCTGTGCGTTGACGACAACCCGGCCAATCTGCTGCTGGTGCAGACGTTGCTCGAAGACATGGGCGCCAAGGTGCTCGCCGTGGAAAGCGGCTACGCAGCCGTCAAAGCGGTGCAAAACGAGACCTTCGACCTGGTGCTGATGGACGTGCAGATGCCGGGAATGGACGGACGGCAAAGTACCGAGGCGATCCGCCAGTGGGAGAGCGAGCGGCATTGCACACCGCTGCCGATCGTGGCGCTCACCGCCCATGCCATGGCCAATGAAAAACGCGCCTTGTTGCAAAGCGGCATGGACGACTACCTGACCAAACCGATCAGTGAGCGGCAACTGGCGCAGGTGGTGCTGAAATGGAGTGGCCTGGCGCTGCGCAACCATAGCCCGGAGCGCGCCAGCGACAGCCACAACGGTGCCTTTGAGTTGCAAGTGCTCGATCACGAAGAAGGCTTGCGTCTGGCCGCGGGCAAGGCCGATCTGGCGGCAGACATGCTGGCGATGTTGCTGGCGTCGCTGGAAGCCGACCGTGAAGCGATCCGCCAGGCCCAGGAAAGCCGCGATCACAACGCGCTGATCGAACGTGTCCATCGCCTGCACGGCGCAACCCGTTACTGCGGCGTGCCGCAACTGCGCGCCGCCTGCCAACGCAGCGAAACCCTGCTCAAGCAACAGGACCCGAAAGCCTACAGCGCCCTCGAAGAACTCGACCGGGCAATCAATCGCCTGGCCGCCCAGGCGCGCATCAATGCCTGACCTGGCGCAAAGACGCCGGTAGCGGGAAGGACTAATGTAGGAGCTGCCGCAGGCGACGATCTTTTGATCTTGAAAACGCTGAGTCTTCAGGGAGAACACATGCGCACGATTTTATTCAGCAGCCAGAACTACGACCGCGAGAGTTTTCTCGCCGCGGATCTGCCGCCCGGTATCGAGCTGCACTTTCAGGCGGCGCGGCTGAGCGTTGATACAGTGGCGCTGGCCGAACATCACGAGGTCGTCTGTGCCTTCATCAATGATGATCTCAGTGCACAGGTGCTCGAACGCCTCGCGGCGGGCGGCACACGCCTGATTGCCCTGCGTTCGGCTGGTTACAACCATGTCGACCTCGCAGCGGCGAAACGCCTCGGGCTGGCGGTGGTGCGCGTCCCGGCCTACTCGCCCCATGCGGTGGCCGAGCATGCAGTGGCGCTGATCCTGGCGCTCAACCGACGTTTGCACCGGGCCTACAACCGTACCCGCGAAGGCGACTTCAGCCTGCACGGGCTGACCGGTTTCGACCTGGTGGGCAAGACCGTCGGCGTGGTCGGTACCGGGCAGATCGGCGCTACATTCGCAAAAATCATGAACGGTTTCGGCTGCCGGTTGCTGGCTTACGACCCGTACCCCAATCCCCAGGTCGAAGCGCTCGGAGCCCGTTACCTGGGCTTGCCGCAACTGCTGGCCGAATCGCAGATCATCAGCCTGCACTGCCCGCTCAATGAACAGAGCAAGCATCTGATCAACCGCGAGTCTTTGGCGCACATGCAACCGGGGGCGATGTTGATCAATACCGGTCGCGGTGGCCTGGTGGACACCCCGGCGCTGATCGACGCCCTCAAGAGCGGGCAATTGGGTTATCTGGGGCTGGATGTGTATGAAGAGGAAGCGCAGCTGTTCTTCGAGGATCGTTCCGACCTGCCGTTGCAGGACGATGTTCTGGCGCGATTGCTGACGTTCCCTAATGTCATCATTACCGCGCATCAGGCGTTCCTGACCCGCGAAGCCCTTGGCGCGATTGCCGCGACCACCCTCGACAACATTGCGACCTGGAACGCCGGCACTGCGCAAAACCTGGTCACAGGTGACTGAACCTGATCGAAGGTCATGTGCCCGCACCATGCAACGCGAATGCCCGTGCTAGCATATCGCGCATATTTGGAGGACCCATGGTCGAACACGATTTCCGCTACAGCCTGATGAACCCGCAACACACCCTCACCGAATGCCGCGCCCTGGTGCCGGGGCGCTATCAAGTCACCGGCAACGGCGGCTCGATTCGCAATAACGACGTGTTGGTAGTGACCCTCAAGGGCGCCAAGGACTTGTCCATGCGCCTGACCGTCGAAACGGTTCGCCACTTGATCAATCCACCCGGGCAATGGGTTGCGGTAGCCAGTGGCCCGGTGTTCGGCGAACTGGCGATCCACACCTGGCAGGTGAACTGCGACAGCTGTGCAAAAGAGCTGAGCTTCGAGTTCGCGGTCGACGCCAAGTTGGGCAACAAGGCCGAAAAGCCTGCCGCCACTGCGCGAATTGCCGAGCTGGGCTGGACCACCGTCGGCGAAAAGCACCTGTGCCCGAAGTGCCAGGAGCCTGCGTGATGAAACACCTCGCCCTGGCCGCGCTGGTCGGTGCAAGCCTGATGGGCTGTGCTGCCGATCCGGTGCAATTGCAACAAAACCGCAGCTACATTCTGGAGTGGATCGGCGAACGTCCGTTGATGGACTACAGCCACCTGACCATCACGCTCGGCGAAGATGGTCGCGCCTACGGCAATGGTGGCTGCAACCACTGGTTCGCGCCATACACCCTGGAAGGCAACAAGCTGAGCTTCGGCAAAATCGGCAGCACCCGCAAACTCTGCGCGCCGGCGCTGATGGAGCAGGAAAAACGCTTCCTTCAGGCGCTGGAAAACGTGCAACGCTGGGACGTATCGTCAATCGATCAGATGCGTTTCTGGCCGGCCGAAGGCAAGCCGCTGCGCTGGTGGCTTGAGGAAGGTTGATGTCCCCTCCTCCCTTATCATTCCCACGCTCTGCGTGGGAATGATCAAGTGACGCTCCGCGTCACAGGGACGCAAAGCGTCCCGGGCGGCGTTCCGACGCAGAGCGGGGGAACGATCATCATCCCTCGATTCAATTCTGCGCCTGCAACGCCTCCAGCTTCGCCATCACCCCCGCCGCTGTCTGCTCTCCCATCAATTGCTCACGCACCTTGCCTTTGTTATCGATGATATAGGTCACCGGTAATGCCTCACTGCGTGGCAGTTCGAACACTTCCGAAGGGTCCTGGGCCAGCACGGTAAATTTGATTCCAAGCTTCTCACTGGCGCTTTTCAGCTCTTCGCCCTGCACATTGTCGAAGTTGACCCCGAACACACCGATCTTCTTGCCCTGGAGCTGATCGGCCAAGGCGTTCAGCTCCGGGATCTCGGTACGGCACGGCCCGCACCATTCAGCCCAGTAATTGAGCACCAGCCATTTGCCATCCAGACGCTCGGCGGCGACTTTCTGTCCATTCTGGTCAATCCCGTAGTCGTTTCCGCAGCCCCCCAACAGCAACGCCCCAATGATCGTCAATGCTGCTGCCAGTCGCCTTGTCATGTCGTGTTCCTTGTCAAAAATTGAATGCGCCTGCGACCCATCGCCTCCCAAGGTTCTGGATTACGCGCTGCACAGTTAGAATAGCCGCCACCTTACGCAAGATGCGACCCGCTCATGACCGATCTGACGCTTTATCACAACCCGCGCTGCTCGAAATCCCGCGGTGCGCTCGAACTGCTCGAAGCCCGTGGCCTGACGCCGAACGTGGTGCGCTATCTGGAAACCCCGCTCGACGCCGCGCAAATCCAGGGTCTGCTGGGCAAACTCGGCATTAGTGCCCGGCAACTGCTGCGCACCGGCGAGGACGAATACAAGACCCTCGGCCTCGCGGACGGCAGCCTGAGCGAAGCGCAATTGATCGCCGCCATCGCCGCCCACCCGAAACTGATGGAACGTCCGATTCTCGAAGTCGGCGATAAAGCCGTCATCGGTCGTCCACCGGAGCAGATTCTGGAACTGTTGCCATGAGTGCGCCGTACATTCTGGTGCTGTACTACAGCCGCAGCGGTTCGACCAATGAAATGGCCCGGCAAATTGCCCGCGGTGTCGAGCAGGCTGGCCTAGAAGCGCGGTTGCGCACAGTGCCGGCGATTTCCACGGAATGCGAAGCCGTGGCGCCGGACATTCCCGACGAAGGCGCGCTCTATGCCAGCCTCGACGACCTTAAAAACTGCGCTGGCCTGGCACTGGGCAGTCCGACTCGTTTCGGCAACATGGCGGCGCCGCTCAAGTACTTCCTCGATGGCACCAGCAACCTGTGGCTGACCGGCGCGCTGGTGGGCAAACCGGCCGGCGTGTTCACGTCCACGGCGAGCCTGCACGGTGGCCAGGAAACCACCCTGCTGTCGATGATGCTGCCATTGCTGCACCATGGCATGTTGATCACCGGCCTGCCCTACAGCGAATCGGCGTTGCTGGAAACCCAGGGTGGCGGCACGCCGTACGGCGCCAGTCATCACGCCGGAGCCGATGGCAAAAGCGGTCTGGACGCTCATGAAGTGGCGCTGTGCCGTGCACTGGGCATGCGCCTGGCCAAGACTGCGCAGAAACTGGAGGGCTGAAGGTGGCCAAGAAGCCGAAGGTCCTGCCCGCCATCGAATGGCTCGAACCGCGCGTCAAGGCGATGCGCGTCATCAGTCTGCTGTGCTTTTTTGGTCTGGTGGGATTGCTCTGCGTTTACTACCTGATGATTGCCGATCTGCACGGTGCACGGCCGTGGGTGATTCTGCTGATCGAGCTGGTGCCGTTGCTGCTGCTCGCACCGGGGATGATTGTCGGCAACGCCCGGGGGCATTCATGGATGTGCTTTGTGGTGAACCTGTACTTCATCAAAGGCGCGTTGGCCGCGTATGACCCGAACCGGCAGATGTTCGGCGTGCTGGAGATGGCCGCGAGCCTGGCGGTGTTCTGTTCAGCGCTGTTGTATGTGCGCTGGCGGTATCAGTTGAACCGCAAGTTGGCTGGCGAAGGCGAGATATCCGTCGCCTGATCGGGCCTCATCGCTGGCAAGCCAGCTCCCACAGGTATTGGGCTTGAACACAAATTCTGTGAGCAACTCCCGCAGGTATTGGGCTTGAACACAAATTCTGTGAGCAACTCCCACAGGTATTGGGTTTGAACACAAAATGTGTGGACAACTCCAATCACTGTGGGAGCTGGCTTGCCAGCGATAGGCCGGGGTCGCGCTCGACCGACTCGGTCTCAATGATTGACGGTGTAGGCCAGCATCATCGAAATCTGACTCATCGGCCGTCCGCCGCTTTCTTCATGCCATTGGTTGAACACATCCTGCACCAGCGCCAGGTCGCGCAGGCTGGTTGGCACCTTGTCGATGATGTTCTGTGCGTTCAACGCCGCGACCACATCGTAACTCGGCACAAAGGTATCCTTGCCGACCATGCGCAGGAAACGCGGCGCAGACAGGCCGCCCAATTGATGGCCGCGCTTTTTCAGCATCGTCCACAAGCCGACGATATCGGTCACCGGCCAATCGGCGATCATCGCACCGAAGCTGCCCTTCTCAATGGCGACGTCCAGCACGAACTGCGCATTGCGCGGCACACTCTTCAATTTGCCCAGGTGGCGGATAATCCGCGCGTCCTGCATCAGGCGTTCCAGATGCTCGGCGCTCATCAGCACGACTTTTTCCGGGTCGAACTTGAAGAACACTTCTTCGAAGGCCGGCCACTTGGCGTCCACCAGGCTGTGCTTGAGCCCGGCACGGAATACGCGCAATGCCATGGTCGAGAGGTAGCGGTCATCGCTGATCTTGCGCAATTGCGCCGGGGTCTTGGGAACGGGCAGATGGGCTTCCAGTTCAGCCGCCGAACCGAAACGGTTCAGGCAGAATTCATTCAGCCACTTGTAGTCGCGCATGCCCTCTCCTGAGGATTAGATGAATAAACCCATGTGGGAGCCAGCCTGCTGGCGATGAGGGAGTGTCAGCCGACAATGATTTGTCTGACCCACCGCTATCGCCAGCAGGCTGGCTCCCACATCAAGGTGATTAAAGGTTAACCACGTTGACGAAGCGCGAAGCCGCCGTTTCGTCGATCTTGAGGCTGGTGAAGTCGAACAGGTTGCGGTCCGCCAGTTGCGACGGGATCACGTTCTGCAAGCTGCGGAAAATGCTCTCGGTACGACCTGGGGTCTTGCGCTCCCAGTCCTGGAGCATTTCCTTGACCACCTGACGTTGCAGGTTTTCCTGGGAACCGCAGAGGTTGCACGGGATGATCGGGAACTGCTTGAAGTCCGAATATGCCTGGATGTCCTTTTCGTTGCAGTAGGCCAACGGGCGGATCACCACGTTGCGTCCGTCATCGGCGCGCAACTTGGGTGGCATGGCCTTGAGCGAACCGTTGAAGAACATGTTGAGGAAGAACGTCTCGACGATGTCGTCGCGGTGATGACCCAAGGCCATTTTGGTCGCGCCGATCTCGTCAGCGAACGTGTACAGCGTGCCGCGACGCAGGCGCGAGCACAGCGAGCAAGTGGTTTTCCCTTCGGGAATCAGTTCCTTGACCACCGAGTAAGTGTCTTTTTCGACGATGTGATACTCGATTCCCAGCTCTTTGAGGTAAGCCGGCAGCACGTGCTCAGGGAAACCCGGTTGTTTCTGGTCCATGTTCACGGCCACGATCTCGAACTTGATCGGCGCGACCTTCTGCAAGTGCATCAGCACATCGAGCATGGTGTAGCTGTCCTTGCCGCCGGACAGGCAGACCATGACCTTGTCGCCGTCTTCAATCATGTTGAAATCGGCAACAGCCTCACCGGCCTGGCGGCGAAGGCGCTTTTGCAGTTTGTTCTGGTTGACCGTAAGAGTGCCCATGACGCGAAATCCGTGAGGTGTGACGAAAGGCGGGCATTTTACGCAAAAACCTATCCCGGGCGAAGCGTCCTGACGGATCGCCTGCCGTTCTACAGATGCAACTGCGATTAAGCGCAGGCTTTACAGCGCAATTTGCTCTAAGCCCCCTCTCCTTGTGCGGTTAACTCCTTCCTATACTGCGACATAAGGTCGCATTCGTATTCCAGACCTTTTACTTACTTGGCCGTATTGGCCCGTAGGCGCTCCACTGGGGGGCGACGGTATAAAAGAGGAGTGACTGGCATGATCCATCACGTAGTGGGGCTCTTCACCCACCCTGACCAAGAATGGAAAGAAATCCGTGGCGACCAGGAGGAAAGCATCAGCCACATGTACCTGACCCACACCCTGATTCTGGCGGCCATCCCTGCTGTGTCGGCGTTTATCGGCACCACGCAGGTCGGCTGGGTGATCGGTAACCGGCCGCCAGTGATGTTGACGATGGAAAGTGCGCTCTGGATGACGATCATGTCGTACCTGGCGATGCTCGGTGGCGTCGCGGTCATGGGCGCGTTCATCCACTGGATGGCCCGCACCTATGACGCCAATCCCAGCCTGGCACGCTGCGTAGCCTTCGCGACCTACACCGCGACGCCGCTGTTCATCGGCGGCTTGGCGGCGCTGTACCCGCATATGTGGCTGGGGATGATCGTCGGCACTGCGGCGATCTGCTACACGGTCTATCTGTTGTATGTCGGGCTACCGACGTTCATGAACATTCCAACTGACGAGGGCTTTCTGTTTTCCAGTTCGGTGCTCGCCGTAGGCCTGGTCGTGCTGGTGGCTATCATGGCGTTCACTGTCATTGTCTGGGGACTCGGCGTGGGGCCGGTCTATACGAATTAGCAACACACCCTCCAAAAATCAGATCTGCCGACACAGGCCGCCGCAAGGCGGCCTTTTGATGCCTCCTGCCAGAAGAAACGCAACGACCATTCGGCGCTCAAACGATTCGCAAGGCCCGAGGGTTGCGGCATACTCAACGTCTCTGGAGATCCATCAAGCATGCCCGAGCAACTCAATACCCGCGTCGAAGACTGTTTCCAACAAGCCGAATCCTTTTTCAAACGACCTTTCAAACGCCCCGTGGTGAGCCTCAAGCTGCGCGGGCAAAAAGCCGGTGTCGCGCATTTGCACGAGAACCTGCTGCGTTTCAACCTGCAGTTGTACCGGGAAAACACCGAGGACTTCCTCAAGCAGACAGTGGCCCACGAAGTTGCCCACCTGATCGCTCATCAACTGTTCGGCGACCGCATTCAGCCCCATGGCGAAGAGTGGCAATTGATCATGCGCGGCGTGTACGAACTGCCGCCCAATCGCTGCCACACCTACGACGTCAAGCGCCGCAGCGTCACCCGCTACATCTACAAGTGCCCGTGCGCCGACAGCGATTTCCCGTTCTCGGCGCAGCGCCATGGCCTGGTGCGCCAGGGGCGGCGGTATTTGTGTCGGCGGTGTCGCAACACCTTGGTGTTCAGTGGGGAAATGCGGGTCGAATAGGCGGATCTTTCTGCTGGCTGTACCGTCCTCATCGCCAGCAGGGCTGGCTCCTACAGGGGATTTACGGTGCGACGCACATCCAGTGTGGGAGCCAGCCCTGCTGGCGATGAGGCCGGCACAGGCACTAGAGAATCACCTTGGCCTGCCGCAGTTCTTCAATCCGCTCAACACTAAATCCCAACTCCCCCAACACCTGATCCGTATGCTCGCCCAACGCCGCGCCAATGTGCCGGGGCGCCGGCAATCCTTCTGAAAACTTCAACGGACACGCCATCTGCGCCTGGCTCGAACCATCGCCCCTCGGCACTTGCGTGACCAAATCCCGTGCCTGCAACTGCGGATGACGCAGCGCTTCCCCGACGCTCAAAACCGGCTCCACGCATGCATCCAGTTCCGCAAACAATGCACACAACTCGGCGAAGTCATGTTTCTCGAACTCCACTGTCAGCGCGTCCTTGAGTTTCCTCTGCTGCGACGGTTGCGGGGACAGGCCGAGGTTCGCCAGCTCCTCCAGCCCAAGCGCCACACATAACTGCTTCATGAACGCCGGTTCGAGGCTGCCCACCGACAACCAGCGGCCATCCCGCGAACGGTAATAGTCGTAAAAGCTACCGCCATTGAGCATCTGGTCTTCCCGGCCCGGCTCGACACCGCAGGCCAGGTACCCGGCGCCCGCCATGGCATTAAGGCTGAAGGCGCAGTCGGTCATGCTCACATCCAGGTGTTGCCCCTGCCCGGTTTGCTGGCGGGCGATCACCGCGGCGAGCAACCCGATTACCCCGTGCAACGAACCGCCGGCGACATCCGCCACTTGCGGCCCCAAGGGCAGCGGCCCGCTGTCGGCACGGCCGGTGTAGCTGGCCAGCCCGGCCAGCGCCAGGTAATTGATGTCATGGCCGGCACGTTCCCGGTAAGGGCCGGTCTGGCCGTAACCGGTGATCGACACATAAATGAGTTTGGGATTGATGGCCTTCAGGGCTTCATAGCCCAGCCCCAAACGTTCCATGACACCGGGGCGAAACTGCTCCAGCACAATGTCGTAGTCCTCAAGAAGCTGCTTGATGACCTCCAGCGCCTCAGGCTGCTTGAGGTCCAGCGCCAGGCTGCGTTTATTGCGATTGAGATAGGCGTGGCTGGCTGATACGCCCTGGTCATGGGGTGGCAGCACGCGCAGCAGGTCCATGCGGCTCGGCGATTCGATGCGCAGCACGTGCGCGCCCATGTCCGCCAGTAACAACGAGGCGAACGGCCCCGGCAGCAATGTCGAGAAATCCAGAACCTTGAGTGATGCCAGTGGACCGAGCATGGATGTTCTCCCTGAATGATGCCCCCAGACTAGGCAGCCGGACGCTCAGGGGCAATAACCTTATGTGCCAGTGACGCTGACCGTTGCGCTCAGGTCGCAGGCAGAAAAAAACCCGCCGAAGCGGGTTTTTCATTGCAGCAGGTTTATTTGGCGTTAGCCGGGGCGACCTCGTCGGCGTGGCCCAGAACGTCGTCTTTAGGCTCGTCGGCAATGCCGCGACCGCCAGAAGCCAGCTCGGATTGCAGTACGTCGGTATCCAGTTCCTTGACCCACTTGGCCACCACGATGGTCGCCACGGCGTTACCAATCAGGTTGGTCAGGGCACGGGCTTCGGACATGAAGCGGTCGATGCCGAGGATCAGCGCCAGGCCGGCAACCGGCAAGTGGCCGACAGCGGACAGCGTGGCTGCCAGTACGATGAAGCCCGAACCGGTCACACCGGCAGCACCTTTGGAGGACAGCAGCAATACCACCAGCAGGGTGATCTGGTGCGTGAGGTCCATGGGGGTGTCAGTGGCCTGGGCAATGAACACGGCCGCCATGGTCAGGTAGATCGCCGTACCGTCGAGGTTGAACGAGTAACCGGTCGGGATCACCAGGCCTACCACGGACTTCTGCGCGCCCAGACGCTCCATCTTGATCAGCATGCGTGGCAGTACCGATTCCGAAGAAGAAGTACCCAGTACGATCAGCAGTTCTTCACGGATGTAGCGGATCATTTTCAGAACGCTGAAACCGTGCATGCGAGCAATACCACCCAGCACGATCAGGATGAACAGCAGGCAAGTGATGTAGAAGCACGCCATCAACTGGCCCAGTTGCACCAGCGAGCCGACACCATAGGCACCGATGGTGAACGCCATGGCACCGAAGGCACCGATTGGCGCGAGCTTCATGATCATGTTGATGATGTTGAACATGACGTGGGCGAAGCGATCGATGAAGTCCAGGATCGGCCGGCCGTAGGCGCCCAGGCGATGCAGGGCGAAACCGAAGATCACCGAGAACATCAAGACTTGCAGGATGTCGCCCGTGGCGAATGCGCCGACGATGGTGGACGGGATCACGTTGAGGAGGAAGCCAACGACGCTTTGATCAGCACCGGCCGCAATATACGTAGCGACCTTGGAAGCATCCAGAGTGCTGACGTCGATGTGCATGCCGTTGCCGGGCTGCACGATATTGACGACCACCAGGCCGACCAGCAAAGCGATGGTCGAAACGATTTCGAAGTACAGCAGCGCGTAACCACCGGTCTTGCCGACCGATTTCATGTCCTGCATGCCAGCGATACCACTGACGACGGTGCAGAAGATGATCGGGGCGATGATCATCTTGATCAGTTTGATGAACCCGTCACCCAGCGGCTTTACGGCCACACCGAGCTGTGGATAGTAGTGACCGAGCAAAATACCGATGACAATTGCAACGATCACCTGGAAATACAGGGATTTATACAGTGGCTGACGAGTCGTCATTGCAAAGTTCCTCAAGAGTACGCGCTGCCAACATCCATCGATGGCCGGCGACACCTCAATTGCGAACCCTCCTGCACTGGAGGGATTTGTTTTTTCGAGCTGCGCGACGGCAGGCATCTGTCGCTTGTATCGCAAAGCCCGTGCCACCTGCGGTAAAACATCCACAAGCCTTTTGATATCAGGGGTTGCAGGTCGCGCCGTATCGTTGAACCGTTGAGCGCACTGGCGGATTTCCGCCCTCCAAACAGATCACGTCCTGCAATTTGGCGGATATCCGCCTTGTCCATCGTTTGGCACCGCAGCTACCATCCGCCGCTCAATGGACGGATTTAGCCGCTATGCGCGAACGCACCATCGCCAGTCACTTTGCCCGCGCCGTCCTCGGTGGCGCGCAACGCCGTGGCCTGGACTATTCGAGCCTGTTGCAACAGTTGGGGATCAGCCCCGAATTGCTCGACGAGCCGCGGGCGCGCATTGCACCGGAGCAGTTCACCCGACTGATTCAGGGACTGTGGCTGGCACTGGACGACGAGTACCTGGGCTTTGGACGCGGCCCCAGCAAGCCGGGCAGCTTCGCCATGATGTGCCATGCGGTGATCCACTGCCGTAATCTGGAGAAGGCGCTGAACCGCGGTTTATTATTTTATAGTCTATTCCCCGACGCCCCGCGCCTGACCCTGACGCGCGAAGACGAGATGATCCGCCTGAGCCTGGACGATTCGCAGCTCTGGGACCCGGACCATTTTCTCAGCGAGAGCCTGCTGGTGATCTGGCATCGTTTCGGCAGTTGGTTGATCGGCCAGCGTATTCGCCTGGAACAGGCCGCATTCAGTTACCCGCGGCCGGAACACGGCGCCGAGTACGACTTGTTGTTCTCCTGTCCTTTGACGTTTTCCGCGCCCCAGAGCAGCCTGTTGTTCCATAGCCGCTACCTGAACATGCCGCTGCTGCAGGACGAACGCACCCTCAAGCATTTCCTCGAACACTCGCCGGCCGATCTGCTTTCACGCCCGGACGACGGCAACAGCCTGAGCAGCCAGTTGCGCCGCTTGCTCAGCCGCGACAGTGCCCGCTGGCCGGACCTCGACGCTGTTGCCGCGCACCTGCACATCAGTGCGCAAACGCTGCGTCGACACCTGCGTGAGGAAGGCACCAGTTTTCAGGAGTTGAAAGATCAGTTGCGCCGGGATATCGCGATTTATCACTTGAGCCGCGCGGACCTGTCATTGCAACAGATTGCCGAGCAACTGGGGTTTTCCGAGCCTTCGGCGTTTCACCGGGCGTTCAAGAAGTGGACTGGGGTGACGCCGGGGGCTTATCGGGCGCAGGAAAACTGAACCCATAACCTGTAGGAGCCGGCTTGCTGGCGATGGCGGTGTGTCAGCGACACAAATGTTGACTGACACACCGCCTTCGCCAGCAAGCCGGCTCCTACAAGGGCACGCGATGGTTGCGGATCAAACCAGCGGTAAATGTATCCGGAACGCCGCGCCGCCCAAGGGTGAATCGCCCAGGGTCAATCGGGCGCTGTAGCTCTCGATGATGTCCTTGACCACCGCCAAACCAATACCCTGGCCCGGGTGCTGCCGATCCAGCCGTTCGCCACGCTCGAGAATCCGCGCGCGCTGATCCATAGGCACGCCAGGGCCGTCGTCCTCGACGCACAATTCGATGCCACCGAGGTTTTCCCGCAGGCTGATGCGCACCTCGCCCAGGCACAGGCGGTAGGCGTTCTCCAGCAAGTTACCGAGCATTTCCAGCAAGGCACCCTGCTCGATCGGCACAAAACACTCGTCCGGCAGATCGAAGGTGACCCGTACGCGTTTGTCGCGGTAAACCTTGTCCAGCGTGTCGCACAGGCTTTGCAGCACAGGTCGCAGGCGCACCTGATGCCGCACCAGACCGCTTTTGCGCAGGCTGGCGCGCTGCAATTGATAGCTGATCTGCTGGCTCATGCGTTCGATCTGGGTTTGCAGCACCCATGCCTGATCGCGATCTTCCGGGCGTTGCGCCATGTCTTCGCTGACGCCTTGCAACACCGCCAGCGGCGTTTTCAGGCTGTGTGCCAGATCATCCAGGGAATCACGGTAACGGCTGCGCTGTTCGCGCTCGCTGTGCAGCAAGCGATTGAGCGAACCGGTCAGACGCAACAGTTCCCGGGGATGCTCTTCGCTCAGACTTTCGCGGGTGCCGCCTTCGATCTGGTCCAGCTCCTGACTCAACCGGCGCAAGGCTTTCAGCCCCCAGGTCAGGCCGAACCAGAGCAAGGCCAGCAATACCAGCAACGCTGCCCCGAAGCCTAGATAGAGATTTTCCCGCAGACCTGCGAGGGTGACTTCGTATTCGCGAACCGGCTGCAGGGCAACGATACTGAACGCCGCACTCTTGCCCCCCAGCAGTTTGACCTCGACGTCATAGACGAAAAACTCCTCGCCGTTGGCCTCGCTGATTCTCGCGAATTCGTTGCCGCGCCCGTCGTAGCGCGGTTTGTAGTTAATGTGTTCCTCCTGCGTGGCCTTCGACCGCCAGACCAGCCGTCCTTCGCGGTCATAGATGTAACCGAGCAAACGGCTGTCAGTGAGGTTGAAACGCTCGTCGGGCAATTGCGCCGGCATCTGCAAACGGTTGCTCTCGACTCGGGCGGCAGAGATCAGCGTCGTGACATCAGACGCCAGACGCTGTTCGATGGAGTCCTGCAAGGCGAGACTGAACGCGCCTTGCATTGCCGGCAGCAACGCCAGCATGAACAACACCGCCAGCAATGTGGCGGCGAGCATCAAGCGAACGCGAAGAGAACGAATCAAGTGCAGCGCTCACTGAACAGGTAGCCGAGGCCACGCACGGTATCGATCGGCTTGAAGCCCGCCGGCCCTTCGAGCTTGCGGCGCAGTCGGCCGACCAGCACCTCGATCACATTCGGATCTCGCTCATCGTCATCCGGGTAAAGCTGCTCCATCAACCGGTCCTTGGCCACCACTTGCTGATGATGGCGCATCAGGTATTCGAGGATGCGGTACTCGTAAGCGGTCAACGCCAGCGGTTGCTCATCGAGGGACGCCTGCTTGCGATTGAGATCAAGCTTCAAAGGGCCGGCGACGATGGTCGATTGGGTAAAACCGCTGGAGCGGCGCAACAAGGCATTGAGCCTTGCGTCGAGCTCTTCGAACTGGAACGGCTTGACCACATAGTCATCGGCTCCGGCGGCAAGGCCCTCGACCTTGTCCTGCCAGTTGCCCCGGGCGGTGAGAATCAGGATCGGGAACGCCTTGCCGCCGGAACGCAACTGACGAATCAGATCGAGCCCGCCCATGCCCGGCAGACCAAGGTCGATCACCGCCAGATCGAAATTGAACTGCCCGGCTTGATACAAGGCTTCTTCGGCATTGGCCACACTTTCGACGACATGGCCGCTTTCCGTCAGGCGGGTTTGCAGGTGATGGCGCAACAGCGCTTCATCTTCGACGACCAGCAGTTTCATAACGCTCTCCAGGGCAAATCAACCTCTCCCGAGGGAGATAACCGAGCCTCGATGACTTGTTTCATGATTGTGTGCTGATGTCCGACGCAAGGGACAGAACAGAGCGGCCCATGAGGTCTTCCTGGCGCAGTTTAATGCCATTGTGCGAGACCGACACGTTGGTGTAACCGGCGTGATAACCGGACTGGCCATTTTGCTGCGCCAGGCTCGCGCCCCAATCACTGTCGTTACTCACCACGGCATTGACGGTCGAGCGGCTCAAGACCCGGGACTTTTTGTCCTTGTCGCCGGTCTGTGCAAAAACACGACTGGCCAAATGATCGTCAGCCGCGTGGGCGGCGGCACTGGCGCCCAGCACAGTGAAAGCCAGGAGCAGTTTCTTGAAGCCAGTCATAGGGAGTTTCCTCATGCGCTGTTCGCTTTTTGGGTAGGGCAAGGTTACCGACCTCGCCCTGAACTCCCCCTGAACGCAATCTGAACCTAAGCTGAATCATCTCACCCCAAGCGGTTCGATGAATTTGAACAGGAGATTCAACCATGCGCATGTTCCTCGCTGTCCTTTTGCTGACCTTGAGCGGTCTCGGCCAGGCCGCCATCAAGACCCAGGAAATCCCCTATCAAAGTGCCGACGGCACAAAATTGATCGGCTATTACGCCTACGACGATGCGATCAAGGGACCGCGTCCGGGTGTCGTGGTGGTGCATGAGTGGTGGGGGCTCAACGACTACACCAAGCGCCGCGCCCGAGACCTCGCCGGGCTCGGCTATAGCGCCCTGGCCATCGACATGTATGGTGATGGCAAGAACACCGAGCATCCCAAGGACGCCATGGCGTTCATGCAAGCGGCCATGAAGGACAGCGCCGCGTCCAGCGCGCGGTTCCAGGCCGGGCTCGACTTGCTCAAGAAACAGGCGCAAACCGATCCGGACAAAATCGCCGCCATTGGCTACTGCTTCGGCGGCGCCGTGGTGCTCAACGCCGCGCGCCAGGGTGTGCCATTGGCCGGCGTGGTGAGTTTCCATGGCGCGCTGGCGACCAACACCCCTGCCGCACCGGGCAGCGTCAAAGCGAAGATCCTCGTCGAGCATGGTGCGCAGGACAGCATGATCACCCCGGATAACGTTGCCGCGTTCAAAGCCGAAATGGAAAAGGCCGGCGCCGACTACACCTTCGTCAGCCTCGACGGCGCCAAGCATGGCTTCAGCAATCCGGATGCCGACCGCTTGGGCCATGGCGATCACGGCGGGCCTGACATCGGCTACAACAAAGCGGCGGATGAAAAGTCCTGGGCGGACATGCAGGCGTTTTTCAAGAAGATCTTTGGCTGACACGCTAAACCCTGTGGCGAGGGAGCTTGCTCCCGCTGGGCTGCGAAGCGGCCCCAGATGAGGCTAACGCGTATACCCTGTTTGCGACTGCTACGCAGCCGAGCGGGAGCAAGCTCCCTCGCCACAAAAGCCCTTTTGCACTACCCAGCCGCAGCCCAACCCGGCAAAATGCCCGTCATGAATGCCCTCCCCGCCCTTCCCGCCTGCTGCACCCCGCTCGATGCGCATTGGCCGTTGCCATTTGTGTTGTCCGACACGGTGCTGTTGAGTACCCACTTCGATCCTGCGCAACTGCTGGGTGATGACTTCCAGCGCAGCGCCATCGAGGCGCCACCCAGTATCCAGCGCTCCGTCGCCAAGCGGCAGGCAGAGTTTCTTGCCGGACGGCTTTGCGCCCGCGCCGCCTTGCAAAAACTCGAAGGCCTGAACTTCAGTCCGGCCATCGGCGAAGACCGGGCACCTGTCTGGCCTGCGCACATCACCGGTTCGATCACCCACAGCACCGGGCGGGCAGCGGCCATCGTTGCGAAAAGAAGCCATTGGCGCGGTTTGGGCATGGACCTGGAAAACCTGCTCAATGCCGAACGCGCCGAACGCCTGGCCGGAGAAATCCTCACCGCGCCCGAGCTGCAGCGCATGGCCGCCCGCTCTCGTGATCAATTGGCATTGCTGGTGACCCTGACGTTCTCGGTGAAGGAAAGTTTGTTCAAGGCGCTCTACCCCATTGTCCAGCAGCGCTTCTATTTCGAGCATGCCGAAGTGTTGGAGTGGACCGAACGGGGTGAAGTGCGGTTACGGTTGCTGACCGACCTGTCCAATGAATGGCGCAACGGCACCGAGCTGGAGGCGCAGTTCGGGGTGCAGGATGGGCAGTTGTTGAGCCTGGTCAGTATCAAGGCTTGAGTTATCCGGCGCTTGCCCGGGCCTCATCGCCAGCAGGCTGGCTCCCACAGTTGGTCACAGGTGTTGCCAAATTTTCGGCCCACTGCAAATCCAATGTGGGAGCCAGCCTGCTGGCGATGAGTCCTGTGCAGGCAATGCAAACTCTCACCGCTTTTCTTGATTCCTCGGCCAACTCAGACTGAAACACGCCCCGCCCAGATTCTTGCTTTTGCTGATCAACGCCCGCCCCTCATGCCAATGAATGATCCGCCGCACGATCGACAAGCCCAAGCCATGCCCACCCGAGGCGCGGGTACGGCTGTCGTCGAGGCGCAGGAATGGCGTGAAGATTTTCTCCCAGGCGATTTCCGGAACACCCGGCCCATCATCTTCAACATCTACCCGGCAGCGTTGCTGGCCCACCTGATAACTGATGGTCACCCGTGATTGGGCATGGCGCATGGCGTTGCTCACCAGATTCTGGATCGCCCGGTGCAGGTAGCGTGGCTCGGCCTCGACCCAGGCGTCGTCACAATCGGCAGCCGACAGGCACAAGCCTCGCTGCACCGTGACATCGGCGCGCAACGGTGCCAGCTCCTCGATCACCTGATTGACCAGCGCATCCAGGTCGATACGCTGAAAGTTCAGCGCCGGTGAACCCTGCTCCAGTCGTGCATAGGTGAGCATTTCATCCACCAGGCGATCGAGGTCCTCGATGTCGTGGTCCATGCCTTCGCAGTATTTTTCCAGGGCTTGCGGCGTAGTGGCCGAGCCGATCATCTCCAGGCCAAAGCGCAGGCGCGCCACCGGCGTACGCAATTCATGGGACACCGCGCGCACCAGTTCTCGCTGGATCGCCAGCAGCTGCTGCAAGTGTTCGGCCATGCCGTTGAATGCCGACGCCAAGCGCCCGACCGAGTCCGCGCCGCGCGCCGGCACGCGGGTTTCCAGGCTGCCCTTGGCGATACGCGTGGCCGCCGCTTCCAACCCGCGCAAGCGCCGCTCCAGTTGCCGCACCAGCAGATAGACGATCAAACCGATCAGGGTCAGGCCCAACGCTGCAATCAGCACCAGCCACTCCGGCGGATAAGGATTCATCTGGTACAGCGGGCCGATTTCCAGCACCCACGGCGTACCGACCATGCCGGCAAACACCCGGATCGAATCGCCGCCCTTGCCCAGCGCCATGACCGTGTCGCCCTCGGACACGCGACGACTCTGGTCTTCGTCCATGTCAGCGTCTTCGACGGTGACCAGACGCAAGTCAAAACCAAACCCTTTGTCCTGCTTCAATTGCGCCAGCCGCACCGGTTGCTCACCCACCGGATAACGCACCAGCTCATCGACCAACAGGTAAATCGTCGCCCTTGCCAGTTGCTCGCTGATCTGCTGCACCTCCCCGGTGAGAACCAGCTGTTCCTTTTCGCTGACCAGGCGATAAACCTTCGCCGCATGCGGCCCGGTCTGCTCCACCAGCGCCTGGCCATGCAGCACACGGGTACGTTGACGCAGGTCGAGGTCGGTTTCGTTGAAGGTTTTCAGCGCCAGCGGAATGCCCAGCAATCGCTCCCACACCAGCAACGCCCGGTGGCGCTCGGTCTGGTTCATCGGTTGCAGGTTGTCGGCCATCAGCGAAAACGTGCCATGGGCCAGACGCTCGCGGTACTGCTCGCTGCGCACCTGGTTGAGCATGTGCAACGCCAGCACGCCAAGCACCGCCACCAGAATCAGCGCGGCGCACATGCCGCCATAAATACGCAGGAAGATCGAGTTCACAGGGTTGGGTCTACGCAGGCCTCGGGAACGAACAGGTAACCTTTGCTACGCACAGTCTTGATCAGCCGTGGATGATCCGGGTCGTCGCCGATTTTCGGACGGATGCGCGAGATGCGCACGTCGATGGAACGGTCCTGGCCGTCATAGCCGATCCCGCGTAGCGCGGTGAAGATTTCTTCCCGGGACAGAATGCGCCCGGCGTTGGCCACCAACAGCCAGAGCAAGTCGAATTCGGCACTGGTCAATTCGATACCGTTGTCGTTCAACCAGGCTTCGCGCAAGGCGTTGTCCACCACCAGCGGACCAAACTGCAGGCGCCGTTGTTTTTCCGGTGCCGGTTCCGGGGCTTCACTGCGCCGCAGCAACGCCTGGATACGCGCCAGCAGCAAGCGCGGGCGCACCGGTTTGCAGACGTAATCGTCGGCGCCCAGGTCGAGGCCGAGGATCTGGTCGGTGTCATCGCTGCGTGCGGTGAGCATCAGGATCGGGCCGTCGTAGCGGTCGCGGACCTTGCGGCAGATACTCAGGCCATCTTCACCGGGGAGCATCAGGTCGAGGATCACCAGGTCCGGCTGTTCCTTGATGATGCGCGCTGCCGCCAGGGCGCCATTGCCCTCGATCGACACCCGCAGGCCATTGGCTTCCAGGTAATCGCGGGTCAGTTCGGCCAGACGCTGGTCGTCCTCCACAATCAGTACCTGCCAGGCTTCTTGCTCCACGGATGACCTCTGCTTGCCAATGACGCTAATAAGGAAGGATCCGCCCGTCTTTTTGTAATGATTCGGGGGGATAAATTGCATATACGCTGGCCGATTGTATAAACGTCACCTGCGCAGAACACAAGCCGGTAAATGCGTTCGGACATGGCGGTTTTTTGTGATAGGGTTCGCGCCCTTAAAAATCCGGCCGGCCGTTTTCGATCGTTGAAAAATGCTGAAAAAAGGTCCGGTCCAGCAGCATCGCGGCCTACACGCCGGTTCGCTCTTTCACACACAATTTACGCACAGGTTTATCCACAGGTAGTACGTTGCAATCGCCCCCCAAAACGCATTATCTTGTAGCCCAGCGCCAAAAAAACCCTAGATGTAGGGTTTAGCGCAAAAAACCAAACACAAACCGGACACCAATTTCAAGCGCTTTTCTTGCCACTGTCCGGTTGAACCAAACGTATTTTCGAAAGACCAAACCGCGCGTGCGGATGGCTACTGTATTTCGGCCCGATGGGGTGAAAACGGTACGGGTTTTGCAGTCCTGAACTGTCACCTCAAAGGACCCCGGTCTTGCGCCCAAGGCGTGAGACCAAAGACTTCGGCATGGAAGCGGCGCCCAATAGCCCCCTTCCTGATCTGTCCCGAAGTTGGTATGCCCGGCACTCGCCGGTTGTAGTGCTTCAGGACGGAACGGTGGGCACTGTGATGGTGCCCAAACAAACATAGAGAATGTGGAGACAACCCCCCATGCAAACCGACACAACTCGCGAGAACCCGCAGGGCACCTTGCCGCAGGCTACAGATTCGAATCAGGATCTGTCCGCCACCGCGCCTGGCCAACTGCGCGTGATCAAGCGTAACGGCACTGTCGTTCCTTATACCGATGACAAGATCACCGTCGCCATCACCAAAGCGTTTCTCGCAGTTGAAGGCGGCACCGCTGCTGCTTCGTCGCGAATCCACGACACCGTGGCCCGCCTGACCGAACAGGTCACCGCCACCTTCAAGCGTCGCATGCCATCGGGCGGCACCATCCACATCGAAGAAATCCAGGACCAGGTTGAACTGGCCCTGATGCGCGCCGGCGAGCAGAAAGTCGCGCGCGACTACGTGATCTACCGTGACGCGCGCTCCAAGGAACGCGCTGCGCACGCCCCGGTCGAAGAAGCCGTCAACGCTCACCCGTCGATCCGCATCACCCGCGCCGACGGTACTTTCGCACCGCTGGACATGGGCCGCCTGAACACCATCGTCACCGAAGCGTGCGAAGGCCTGGAAGAAGTCGACGGCGACCTGATCCAGCGCGAAACCCTGAAAAACCTGTACGACGGCGTAGCCCTGACCGACGTCAACACCGCACTGGTGATGACCGCCCGTACCCTGGTCGAGCGTGAGCCGAACTACTCGTTCGTGACCGCCCGCCTGCTGATGGACACCCTGCGTGCCGAAGGCCTCGGCTTCCTCGGTGTTGCCGACAGCGCCACCCACCACGAGATGGCCGACCTGTACGCCAAGGCCCTGCCGGCCTACATCGCCAAGGGTATCGAATTCGAATTGCTGAACCCGGTTCTGGCCGACTTCGACCTGGAAAAACTCGGCAAGGCGATCAACCACGAGCGCGACCAGCAGTTCACCTACCTGGGCCTGCAAACCCTGTACGACCGTTACTTCATCCACAAGGATGGCGTGCGTTTCGAACTGCCGCAGATCTTCTTCATGCGCGTGGCCATGGGCCTGGCGATCGAAGAGAAGCACAAAGAAGACCGTGCGATCGAGTTCTACAACCTGCTGTCGTCCTTCGACTACATGTCGTCGACGCCGACCCTGTTCAACGCCGGCACCCTGCGTCCACAGCTGTCGAGCTGCTACCTGACCACCGTGCCGGATGACCTGTCGGGCATCTACCACGCGATCCACGACAACGCCATGCTGTCGAAATTCGCTGGCGGCCTGGGCAACGACTGGACCCCGGTTCGTGCGCTGGGTTCGTACATCAAGGGCACCAACGGCAAATCCCAGGGCGTCGTGCCGTTCCTCAAAGTGGTGAACGACACCGCCGTCGCCGTTAACCAGGGTGGCAAGCGCAAAGGCGCTGTCTGTGCCTACCTGGAAACCTGGCACATGGACATCGAAGAGTTCATCGAGCTGCGCAAGAACACTGGTGATGACCGTCGTCGTACCCACGACATGAACACCGCCAACTGGATCCCTGACCTGTTCATGAAGCGTGTCTTCGATGACGGCAAGTGGACCCTGTTCTCGCCATCCGAAGTACCGGACCTGCACGACCTGACCGGCAAGGCCTTCGAAGAGCGTTACGAGTACTACGAAGCCCTGACCGAGTACCCGGGCAAGGTCAAGCTGTTCAAGACCATCCAGGCCAAAGACCTGTGGCGCAAAATGCTGTCCATGCTGTTTGAAACCGGCCACCCATGGCTGACCTTCAAAGACCCGTGCAACCTGCGCAGCCCGCAGCAGCACGTCGGCGTGGTCCACAGCTCGAACCTGTGCACCGAGATCACCTTGAACACCAACAAGGACGAGATCGCCGTTTGCAACCTGGGCTCGATCAACCTGCCGAACCACATCGTGGGCGGCAAGCTCGACACCGCCAAGCTGCAACGTACCGTCAACACCGCCGTGCGCATGCTCGACAACGTGATCGACATCAACTACTACTCGGTGCCGCAAGCGAAGAACTCCAACTTCAAGCACCGTCCGGTCGGCCTGGGCATCATGGGCTTCCAGGATGCGCTGTACCTGCAGCACATCCCTTACGGCTCCGATGCTGCGGTGCAGTTCGCCGACACGTCCATGGAAGCTGTCAGCTACTTCGCGATCCAGGCGTCCTGCGACCTGGCCGACGAGCGTGGCGCCTACGAGACGTTCCAGGGCTCGCTGTGGTCCAAGGGCATCCTGCCGCTGGATTCGCAACAGATCCTGATCGAAGCCCGTGGCCAGAAGTACATCGATGTCGACCTGAAGGAAACCCTGGACTGGGCACCGGTACGTGCCCGCGTGCAGAAAGGTATCCGTAACTCCAACATCATGGCCATCGCGCCGACCGCGACCATCGCCAACATCACTGGCGTATCGCAGTCGATCGAACCGACCTACCAGAACCTGTACGTGAAATCGAACCTGTCGGGCGAATTCACCGTGATCAACCCGTACCTGGTTCGCGACCTCAAGGCTCGCGGTCTGTGGGACTCGGTCATGATCAACGACCTGAAGTACTACGACGGTTCTGTTCAGCAGATCGAGCGCATCCCGCAAGAACTCAAAGAGCTCTACGCGACCGCGTTCGAAGTGGACACCAAGTGGATCGTCGACGCGGCCAGCCGTCGTCAGAAGTGGATCGACCAGGCTCAGTCGCTGAACCTGTACATCGCCGGCGCTTCGGGCAAGAAGCTGGACGTGACCTACCGCATGGCTTGGTACCGTGGCCTGAAAACCACTTACTACCTCCGTGCCCTGGCCGCGACCAGCACCGAGAAGTCGACCATCAACACCGGCAAGCTGAACGCTGTTTCCAGCGGCGGCAACCACGGTGACGACTCGGTCCTGGCAGCGCCTGCCGGTCCTGCTCCAGTACCGAAGGCTTGCGCCATCGACGAGCCGGATTGCGAAGCTTGCCAATAAGCTGAGCCGGTAGGCGTCGAAAGACGCTTATCCGAACCCCCGACAGGCCTCTGGCTTGCCGGGGGTTTTCTTTTGCCCCTCTGCAGGAGCAAAGCTTGCTCGCGATGGCCATTTCACGATTCGTCTGGGTTTTCTGCCCCTCTGTAGGAGCAAAGCTTGCTCGCGATGGCCACTTCACGATTCGTCTGGATTACCGTGTAATCGTTCATCGCGAGCGAGCTTCGCTCCTACAGGTCTGCGACATCCACAAAAAAGCCCCTCTTGCGAGGGGCTCTTCGTACAGCGTTACAACTCAACCAACATCAAGTCATCTGAATGATGGTCTGCATGATAGTGCTCTGGGTCGAGATGGTCTTGGCGTTCGCCTGGTAGTTACTCTGCGCCTTGATCAGCTCGACCAGTTCGTTGGTCACGTTGACGTTCGACTCTTCCAGGGAGTTGGAATGAATTTCCCCCAGGCTGCCGGTCTGCGGCGCGTCGTAGCCAGGCTGACCCGAGGCGAAAGTTTCCTTCCAGCTGGTACCGCCCACTGGCTGCAGGCCTTGCTCATTGGTGAAGCTGGCCAAAGCCAGTTGACCGATCGGCTTGGTCTGGTAGTTGCTGAAGTTGGCCAGCATGACACCGCTGCCGTCGATGGTCAGATTGGTGATCTGGCCAGTGGCGTATCCATTTTGCGCAGGAATGGAGCGAGCGCTGTCGGCATTGAATTGCGTGGTATTGGTCATGGTGACCGTCACACCCGCTGGGTCAGAGGCTGCGCCGTTGGCTGCCCAAACGCCATTGGTGACTTTGCCCGGAATCCAGCCGGTGATTTTCAGATCAGGGCTGACGACGGGAGGTGTGCCCGGCGTGGTGACCGAAACCAGCTTGCCACTCGTGTCAAACGCCATGGTCGAAGGGACCGGACGCGAAGCGGCGTTCATTGGATCGCTGCCATTGGGGTTACGACCATCGATCAAGGTATAGACGTCCCAGGTGTTGGGCCCCGTCTTGACCATGTATTGGTCCATCTGGTGCTTGTTGCCCTGCGTATCGAAAATCTGGGTGCTGAACTGCTTGTTGAAAGCGGTTCCCGGCTTGCTCGGGTCAAACGGATTGGCCACCGTGTCGATCACATCGGACTTGGAGTCCAGGTTGATCGTCGACGAAACGGTGGTGGTAGTTTTCGGCGCCAGGTTCGATGTGTCGATGCGCAGGTCAGTCAGCACGCCATTGATGATCTTGCCGTTGGCGTCCACGCCATAACCTTGCAGGCGGGCAGTGCCGTCGGTGTTGGTGACGTAGCCTTCCTTGTCGACCTTGAACGTACCGGCACGGGTGTAGGACAGCGAGCCGTTGTCGTTGAGCACAAAGAAGCCCGAGCCGTTGATGCCCATGTCCAGCACGTTGCCGGTGTTGTTGATGTCACCCTGGGTGAACTGCTGGGAGACGTTGGCCAGGCGCACACCGCTGCCGGTGGTCTTGGTGCCTGTACCCAGCCGGGTGGCGGAGTACACATCTTCGAATTCCGCACGGGACGATTTGAAGCCGACGGTGGCAACGTTGGCGATGTTGTTGCCGGTCACGTCCAGTTGTTTGTTGGCGGCATAGAGACCGCTAAGGCCGATGTTAAAAGACATGTTCCACTCCTTTGTGCCGGGTTAGTCGGCTCTATATACCAATGGTTTGCACTTTGGACAGGGCGACACTGCCCAGCCCGGCCAGATTGAGCATCAACTCACCGCCGGTCTGGCTGATGGTCACGCTGTTGACGGTCGCCGGCAGGTTGGTGATCAGCGCAACGCTCTGATCATCGATGGTGGTTGTCGCACCGAAGGTGTAGGTACCCGCTGGCGCCACGTTGCCGGCATCATCCTTGCCATCCCAGGTGAAGCTGGCATTGCCCGCGTTCTGGTCAGTCAAGGTAATGGTGCGAATGACTTTGCCGTCCTTGTCGGTAACCTTCACCTCGGCTTGCGCCACCGACTGCGGCAGGACGACCGAACCGGTCATGCCTTTGGTGGTGTCGACCACCGCCTTGTCGCCCGGCGCGATGACCGAACGGCCGACCAGGGAGGACGCCTGCAATGCCTGGGACGAACCGAAAGTGCCGGCAATGCCGCTCACGGTATCGTTGAGTGTGGTGATGCCTTCCAGGCTGCTGAACTGCGCCAGTTGTGCAACGAACTCGCCATTGCCCTGCGGCTCCAGCGGGTTCTGGTTTTTCAGCTGAGTCACCAGCAGTTGCAGGAACGCATCCTTGCCCAGGGCCTTTTTACCGGTGGCACTATTGGCCGCCGACGCCAGGGCATCAGTGTCCTTGTTGGTCTTGATCGAGGAGTTGGCCAGGATGTCGTTGAGTGACAAACCACCGGTGGAATCGGAAACACTCATCTGAGTCGCCCCTTATCACTGACCGAGGGTCAGGACTTTCTGCATCATGGTTTTGGCGGTGTTCATCATTTCAGCGTTGGTCTGGAACGAACGGCTAGCGGAAATCATGTCGGCCATTTCTTCCACCACGTTGACGTTCGGGTAGTAGACGTAACCCTTGGCGTCGGCGGCCGGATGATTCGGCTCGTAGCGCGCCTCGAGGTTGCTCTGGTCTTCGACCACGCCCAGCACCTGAACGCCTTGACCCGCGGCGTCCTGGTTCTGGAACAGCGAATCGCTGCCGCCGCTCTGGCCGCCCTGGAACATGGTGGCGAACACCGGATGACGCGCACGGTAGGTCTGGTCGATGCTCGATGAAACCGTTTCGGCGTTAGCGATGTTCGAAGCGACGGTGTTCAAGCGAGTGGTCTGGGCACTCATGCCGCTACCGGCAATGTTGAAAACACTGGATAGAGACATGGCTTATTCTCCGCGCAGGGCTGACACCAGCCCTTTGAATTTGCTGTTGAGCAGGGTGAAGCTGGCCTGGAAGTTGACGGAGTTTTCCGCGTAGTTCGACTGTTCCAGTTGGGCGTCCACGGTGTTCTGGTCGATCGACGGTTGCATCGGCGTGCGATACATCAGCGACTCGTCGCCATTGCCCATGCCTTCAGCTTCGATGTGACGACTGTTGGTCATGTTCAAGGCGAACTTGCCGTTTTTGGTTTTCTCGTTCTGCTCGGCGAGCACTTTCGAGAAGTCCAGATCCCGAGCCTTATAGTTCGGGGTGTCGGCGTTGGCGATGTTGTTGGCCAGGACTTCGGCACGCTGGGCGCGGAAGCCCAGGGCTTGTTCGTGGATACCGAGCGCTTTATCGAAGCTGATGCTCATGTCGGGAAACCTTCGGGTGACCTGATTTTTCGTAGGATGGACATAGCAAGCGTCATGCCAATTAAAAAAAGCCCGTAAACCGGGGCTTTGCGCGCAGTGGCAAAGCGGCAATGCCAGAAAAGCGGCAACCGGTTTCCGCTGAATGCCGCTTTTCTGCCGCTTGCACCACGCAACACGCTCCCTGGGTAATGGAAAACGGCAGGCATAAAAAAGGGAGCCCCTGAGGACTCCCGTTTTTAAGTCTGCTGCTTCGCATCACTTCGCCTGGTAAATGATCCCCGGGCTGCACTGGACCATCTGGTAATGATCCGGCAATCCGTTCAGCGCCTCGGAAGCACCGAGGAACAGATAGCCGCCCGGCTTCAACGTACTGTGAATGCGCAACAGGATGTCCTTCTTCACTTCAGCAGAGAAGTAGATCAGCACGTTGCGGCAAAACACGATGTCGAACTTGCCCAGGCTTGCGTAGCTGTCCAGCAGGTTGAACGAGCGAAATTCAACCCGGCTCTTGATCGGCGCCTTGATCACCCAGCGTCCCGGCCCTTTCGGGTCGAAGTATCGCTGCAGCCGCTCAGGTGAGAGACCGCGACCAATGGCCAGGCTGTCGTACTCGCCGGTCTTGCAGTTGTTGAGCATGGTGCCGGACAGATCGGTAGCAACAATCTGCACGCCCATCCTCAATTGGCCCATATTGACCCGCTCGAACTCGTCGATGGACATCGACAGCGAATACGGTTCCTGCCCCGACGAACAGGCTGCCGACCAGATCCGCAGACGCTGGCCCGGACTGGCCTTGATCGCCTCGGGCAGCACCTTGTTCTTCAACACCTCAAACGGATAGGTGTCACGAAACCACAGGGTTTCGTTGGTGGTCATGGCGTCCACAACCTGTTCGCGCAAACCGCTGCGCGGCTGGGTCTGCATGCGCTGAACAAGCTCACCCAACGACTTGATGCCCTGCTGCTCCATCAGTTTGTTGAGACGGCTCGAGACCAGGTACTGCTTGTTTTCACCGAGCAAAATGCCACAGGCTTTTTCCAGGAATACCCGGAACTGTTCGAAATCCAAATTACCCGTAGACAATGCTGCCGCCTCTTAAATCGTGTTGACTGCCGGGGGCCGAACGCCCCTAGCTAATGTCTGCTGCTTTGATCCGGTCAACTACCCGGGATGCCAGGTCATCAGGACGGAACTTGGCCAGAAAGTCATCGGCACCGACTTTCTTGACCATCGCCTGATTGAACACACCCGACAACGAAGTATGCAGGATGATATGAAGCTTTTGCATGCGAGGGTCGTTGCGTATCTCGGCCGTCAGCGTGTACCCGTCCATCTCCGGCATCTCGATGTCGGAAATCATCATCAGGAACTCTTCTTCCGGCTTCTTCCCCTCGTCGGCCAGCTTGCGCAGGTAATCAAGCGCTTGCCGACCGTCGTTCAACGCCACCACTTCCACGCCCACCGTCTGCAGGCAACGCGTCACCTGCTTGCGTGCCACCGACGAGTCATCGACCGTCAGCACGCGCAATGAAAGCGCCTTGTGCTGGGTCTCCACATCCACCACGCCGACCGAAATCGCTTCCGGTGTCGGTGCCACTTCCGCCAGCACTTTTTCGACGTCGATGATTTCCACCAACTGATTGTCGACCCGCGTCACAGCTGTCAGGTAGTGATCGCGCCCCGTCCCCTTGGGTGGCGGATGAATCTCCTCCCAGTTCATGTTGACGATGCGTTCCACCGATCGCACCAGGAAGCCCTGGGTCTTGGTGTTGTACTCCGTGATGATCACGAAGGGATTGTTCTTGTCCTTCAAAGCACCGGAGCCGGTCGCCATTGCCAGATCGAGGATCGGAATGGTCGCCCCCCGAATATTTGCCACACCGCACACGACAGGACTGGATTTAGGCATCAGCGTCAGTTGGGGGCATTGCAGCACCTCCCGAACCTTGAACACGTTGATCCCGTACAGCTGCTGGCCGTCGAGACGGAACAACAACAGCTCAAGGCGATTCTGCCCCACCAGTTGCGTGCGCTGGTTCACCGAATCCATTACACCAGCCATGCCCAGACTCCTACACCAACGCTAAGTGTTGTTGCGACGCACATTCATCTCTAAACGGCACGGCGCTTGCTTTTTATCTTTCCATGAACACAGAACCGACATTTTTCCGACGCCTGACCACACCGCTCCGCCAATGGCTCGGTGTGTTGGCGGCTGCTTGCCTGTGCCACGCTGGCAGCCCTGCCCTTGCTGACGCAGTTACCTTGCCTGACATGCTTATCGGCGTCACTCAGGGCTTTCTTGAGTTCACCGTAGAGGACTATCTGGCAACCAGTCAAACGGAAGGTCGCTACGAGATCCAGGTCAACCAACTCGACCCACGCCTGCGCATGCCCATGTGTGACAAGGAATTGACAGCCACGCTGGAGAGTCCGGCCAAACCGTTGGGTCGGGTAACGGTAAAGGTTCGCTGCGAAGGTTCATCCCCTTGGACAGTCTTCGTACCCGCTCAAGTCCGCCTGTTTCGCGACGTTGTGACAACCACTCGGCCCCTGCGCCGCGCCGGTATTGTCGAACCCGCTGACATCACGCTGCGAGAGCGCGATGTCAGCCTGCTCACCCAGGGCTATTTGACCTCCGTGGATCAGGCCATCGGGCAGAGACTGACCCGACCAATGGTCAATGACCAGGTCATCAGCCTCGTGCACATCGAACAGGCAGAAGTCATTCGCAAAGGCGATCAGGTGGTGATTACCGCCCGCAGTGGTACGCTCAGCGTGCGAATGCCCGGTGAAGCACTGGCCAACGGTGGCTTGAGCGAACAAATCAGGGTGAAGAACCTCAATTCCAATCGAGTGATCAAGGCGCAAGTCATCGCGCCGGGGCAGGTCGAGGTGTCCATGTAGGCGGTCTGCCTGTGGCGCTAAGCGGGGCCGTTCCCTAAACTGTGTCCTGTGCGGGGCAAGCGCTGGCGCGCGCAAGCTCATTTTTCAAATGAGCCTAAAGTTTTTCGGGGTATGGCCGAAAACATGGCAAGCGTCCAAATTCCCAGAGGTTTTTTATCATGGTCATCGATTTCAGCCGTTTGAACAGCTCCTCGTCACTCACGGGCAGTACACGTACCAGCGTTGCCAAGGAAACTGCCGAAGCCGGCAAATCCGCGCCGCTGAATACCCCGGCCGAACAGGCCAGCACCGTCACGAGCGGGGAATCGGTACATCTCAGCAATGAGGCTCAACAGTTGCAAAAGGTCACTGATACGCTGCGCGATCAGCCCGCTGTCGACAAAGCCCGGGTGGCCGAGTTGAAAGCAGCGATTGCCGATGGCAGCTACAAAGTCGACAGCAACCGTGTAGCCAGCAAACTGCTCAACTTCGAAGCCCAGCGCTAGGCCACGGCCCGCGCCAGGCTTTTGGACGCTTAAAACCCAAGGCCAGCCATGCACGACACTAATTTACTGCAACTGATCACCGACGATTTTGCTCCAGCGCAACAATTGCTGGAGTTACTGCGCACTGAATCCCTTGCCTTGCATGGTCGCGACATGGTCCTGCTTGAAGGCATCCTGGCGCAGAAGCAGGCATTGATCATTCTGCTGGAACAGCATGGCCGCAAGCGCAGCGAAATTCTCGCCAGTCTCAATTTGCCAACCAACCGTAGCGGCCTTGAGCAGTTGGCCAGCCAGTCCAGCGTTGGCGAAGCATTGCTTTCTCAAAGCGATGTCCTCACCGATCTTCTGTCCCAATGCCAGGCCGCCAATGCCAACAACGGTCAGTCGATCGTCGTCCAGCAGGTTGCCACGGCCACCCAGCTGAAAATCCTTACCGGCGGCGAACCTCCAGCGCTCTACGATGCCAGCGGAACATTTTCCAAGCTTGTGAAACCGCGTCCGCTCAGTCAGGCTTGACCTGTCGATGAGCGCGCTCTATCAAGACGCGAAACATGCTGGCAAAATGCTGGCTAGCCGTAGTCAAAATTTGTCTGGAGATTGATTAACCGTGTCCAATGCCTTAAATGCGGAAGATGCTCCGCAGCCACCCAAGGTGCTCAGCACGCCCCTGGAAATCTCCGGCAACCTGCGCCAACTGCAAGAAAGTCATGACCCGCTGATCATCACGTTCCATGAGCGCAGCCAGCGCTTCCAGAGCTATCTGGTGGACATCGACCGTGAAAGCAACATGATTGCCCTGGACGAAATGATTCCCCGTGACGGCGAACGCTTTCTGCTGGCTGGCGAACCCTTCAAGGTTGAAGGCTTTCACGACGGCGTGCGCATCGCCTGGGAAAGCAATGGCCCGCTGACCATCGACGAATCCGGTGGCGGTCGTTGCTACCGCGGCACTCTGCCTGATGAAGTGGTCTACCACCAGCGTCGCAATGCCTTTCGCGCGGCATTGAAGCTGGCACAACTGGTCAACGTCGACCTGGACGGTGAAAAACTCAAGGCGGCCATCAACGGCAAGCTGCTGGACATTTCCGCCACCGGCTGCAAGCTGCGCTTTGACGGAGACATCACAGGGAGCCTGCAACTGGGCCAGGTCTATGACCGCTTCTCGGCTGCCCTGCCCTTCGGCAAGATGACTGCGCCGGTCGAACTGCGCTACCTGCACTTCGAAGAAAGAATCTCCACGACCTTCGCCGGCGTACGCTTCCATAACATGAGCGGGCTGGTGCAACGGCAAGTCGAGCGCTTTGTCTATCAGCTGCAACGCGAAGCACGGCGCTTCGACAAAGACGATTTCTGACAGGACACACCCATAAAAAAACGGGCAGCCCCTTGCGGTGACTGCCCGTTTTTTTTGGCTGAATGTTAAGGCCTGGCTTCAGTGAAACTCTGCTCCCTGCCCTCATCCGGATCTTCTGGCGGGGCATCGGCCGGTGTCACCGGTTCGGTCGTCGGCTCGGGCGGAATCGGATTCTGCATTTGATCCTGCACGACTTGCTCATCAACACGCGGATCGAGGCAGGCCACCAGCGGTGAACTTGTCATGTTGTCCGGCATTGCCACGTGATGCAGCGGCGCGTCTTCCACTTGATGCAAATTGGTGACCGCTTTCGGACGAATACGCCACACCAGCACCAGCGCAAAGAAACTGAAAAATGCATAAAGCATTTGGCTGCCGAACAGCTTCATCAGCACGCCTGCAACCAGGGGTCCGATACTCGCGCCAACACCGTAGGTCACCAGCAACATCGCCGTCAGGGACACCCGGCGATCACCTTCGACGTGGTCATTGGAGAACGCGACTGCCAATGGGTACAAGCAGAACTGCACCAGCGAACAGACAAAACCGGCGACAAACAGAATCTCCAGCGGCACCTGCGGCAAAATCGCCAGAGGCAGTGCAGCCAGTGCCAGACAAAACGCGAAACTGCGGATCAACAGCGCCCGGTCATAGCGATCGGATAACCAGCCCAATGGCCACTGCACCAACAACCCGGCAAAAATGCAGCTACCCATGAACAGACCCACCTGCTCGGTGGACAACCCTTGCTGCGAGGCATACAACGGGGCCAGACCGTAGAACGAACCTACGATCAAGCCCGCCCCCAGTACCGTACTCAAGGATTGCGGCACGCGTTTGATAAAGAACCGGGGTTCCATCGGTGCAGGATGCAAAGGCGCAGGGTGAATGCGTCGCGTCAGAGCCACCGGCACAAGACACAATGTGAAGCACAACGCTACCAGCATCAGCAGCTCAAGCCCGAGCCCCGGGTGCATGACCAGAATCAGCTGACCGAGCACCAACCCAAGGTAAGAGGCGATCATGTAGCCGCTGAACACGAGCCCGCGCTGCTTGGCCTCGGCCTGCTCATTGAGCCAGCTTTCAATGACCATGTACTGACACATCATGCCCAGGCCGACGATCACCCGCAGGAACAGCCACGCAGGCAGCCAGTTGACCAGACCATGGCCCAGCACCGCCGCACCGACGATCCCGGCACAGGCTGAATAGGCTCGAATATGTCCGACCCGGGCAATCAGCCGATGGCCGATCTTGCCGCCCAGCACCAGGCCGAAATAGTTGGCAGCCATCAGCGCACCGACCCAAAGACTGTCGACATGATCGGCAGCCAGGCGCAATGCCAGGTAAGTACTCAACAGGCCTGAGCCGATCAACATCATCAGCGAGGCGAAATACAGCGCTCGAAAGGATTTCCAGATTTGGCGCATCGGCGTTCCGAGCGGCTCCTTGCAGTGAGTAACGGACTATCAAACGATAGCCCGGTGTCGACATTTCGTCAGGCCTGGGCGGCTAGGACACGTCGTTCCCAGGGAGTGATTTCATCATAGAAGCTGGTCAGCTCCATGGTCTTCGAAGCGATGTAGCCTTCGATGAACTCCTTGCCGAACAGTTCCTTCGCCAAGTGACTACGCTTCAGACGTTCGAGAGCTGCATGCAAGGTACACGGCAATGAAAGATTATCCGGTACTTCGAATTCACCCTGGATCGGCTCGCTCGGCTCGAGTTTGTGTTCAATGCCATGCAAGCCCGCTGCAAGGCTGGCGGCAATCGCCAGATAAGGGTTGGCGTCAGCTCCGGGCAAGCGGTTTTCAACCCGACGAGCAGCAGGAGAACTGGCCGGAATGCGCAAACCCGCTGCCCGGTTGTCATGGGACCAGCAAGCATTGTTCGGTGATGCAAACGGATGGCACAAGCGCTGGTACGAGTTGACGTTCGGTGCAAACAACGCTGTGAAATCCGCCATGCCCGCTTGTTGCCCGGCAATGAATTGCCGGAAGATCGCCGTCGGTTGCCCCGCATCATCACTGAACACGTTCCGCCCAGTGTCGATTTCGACAATGCTCTGGTGAATATGCATCGAACTGCCAGGGGTATGCGCCAGAGGTTTGGCCATGCAGACCACCGTCAGATGGTGCTTGAGCGCAACTTCCTTGAGCAGATGCTTGAACAGGAAAGTCTGGTCCGCCAACAACAGCGGATCACCGTGCAGCAGGTTGATCTCGAACTGGCTGACACCCATCTCATGCATGAACGTATCGCGCGGCAACCCCAGCGCCGCCATGCACTCATACACCTCGTTGAAAAACGGCCGCAAGCCGCTGTTGGAACTCACACTGAATGCCGAATGACCGTCTTCGCGACGACCATCCAGGCCCACCGGCGGTTGGAACGGCTGCCCAGGGTCGGGGTTGGGGGCGAAGACAAAGAATTCGAGTTCGGTCGCCACCACCGGCGCCAGGCCAAGCTCGGAGTAACGCGCGATAACAGCCTTGAGTTGACCGCGAGTCGACAGGTTGGAGCTTTCCCCGGTCAGCTCATCCGCATCACAGATGGCCAACGCACGCGGCTGCTTGCTCCAGGGTAAACGGTGGATCTGCCTCGCATCTGGAACGAGCGCAAGGTCACCGTCATCGCTGCCATAAAATCGTGCTGGCGGATATCCGCCCATGATGCATTGCAACAGTACGCCCCGTGCCAACTGCAGACGCCGCCCCTCGAGGAAACCGTCCGCGGTCATCACTTTGCCCCGCGGTACGCCATTCAGATCCGGCGTAACACATTCAATCTCGTCAATGCCCGTCAATCGCTGCGCGAGTGAGGCCAGGCCATCGGTTGTCATGACGCAATCCTTGTTATTGTGCGAGCCGCGAACGGCGACCCGTACAAAATAGGCTTCACGTGTTCGGAATATCAAGCAACGCCCAACAAAAAGCTTTGCGGCAGAAAAAATCAGGGCAAATAAATACTGAACACACCGCCACCCAATGGGCCGCCGTTGCCGATTTCGGTACGCCCGCCGACACCATTGCGCTGATGCAAAGCCGCAATCCGGCCGGCGAAATACAATCCAAGGCCCGTACTGCCACTGCTCTGATTGATGCCCTGTACGTAATCCGCCTGACGTTCAATCATCTCTTCAGGATAACCGTCACCATCGTCGTTGACCGTCAGTACCAATTGCCCCGCCTCGTCGCTGACACTGACCAGAACCGCATGACGCGCATAACGAATGGCATTGTTGATCGCATTGGCCAGTACTGAAGCGATCAATTCACGGTCGAAGAAACCCAATGGGCTCAGGGGATCGACTTCAAACGTCGCGGCGATACCACGACTGACGAACACATCCTGATGACACGCCAGCTGCGCTTCGATGAAGTCATCCAGTTCGTGGTAGGCCGGTTGCAAGGGCATCTGGTTGACGCCCAGCTTGTACAAGCCCAGCAGCTGCACGAGCATACCGTTGAGGTGAGCGAACTCGAACTCGATCACCCCTTGTTCCGGTGTATGCCGCGTCGGCTCTGGCAATCCCGCCAGCCATTGACTGTGGGCCTGCATCAACATGGCCAACGAGTTTTTCATGTCGTGCACGGTGGACGCGATCACGGTAGAGAAATCGAGGGATTGCGAGTTGTCGTTCATTCGCCAAACGCCTTGCTTTTGAGCTTCTGATATCGTGGATAACGAGCGTCGGAGTCGGGCATCAATCCAACCATCTTCAGGCAAGTGCGACATTCTTCGAGTTCGGCCGACGCCACAGCGGTATCAGTGCCATGCAGCAGCGCCTGTGCCAGGTTCAGCGCGATACTGATGTTCTTCGGCTGCAGCGCCAGGGCCTTACGAAACACCTCACGGGCTTCCACCAGATTGCCAGTCTTGTACACGCGTACGCCCTGACGATTAAGGTCGGCAGCCGCGTTACCGGAATTGAGAATTGTCGGGTCATCGGTCAGCTTGGCGATGCCCTTCATGACCGTCGGGTCGTCACCGTAGATCTCTGCGCAGTTTTTCAACATCGACGCCCCTGCGCTGGCTTGACCGAGCATTTGCAATTGCTTGGCAACCAGCAACGCCGCCTCGGCACTCATGAATTGCTCCATGCCATCAAGGCGCATCATCGCCTGCTCCGTGAGCTTTTCCGCGGTTTCGGCATCATTGAGTAACAGACTGGTCGCCTTCATCAGCCGTGCACGGATTTGCAGGCCTGGGTCGGACGGGTTCTCCTTGGCCACGGCACTTAGCGTTGTGTTGATTTCCAGTCGGGTACGAGTATCCAGACCTTTTTCGCTACCTTTGCTGATCAAGGCATGGGCCAGCCCGAGGTTACTTTCCGCATCCTTGAAGCGGGACTGCGCACCCTGAGCAACAGCCTGGCGATAGGCTTTGGAGGCCGTATCAAAATCTTCGTTGGTCATGGCCAGCTTGCCTAACTGCGCTTGGCGGCGGACGGCCAAAGGCGAGAGGCGGATGGCTTCTTCCAGTACTTTCTGGGCAGCCCTGGTGTCGCCTTCGGCGACCAATACATCGGCCATGCCATCATAAAGTGCCGGCATCATCGGAAACACTTTCAATGCTTTCTCGTAGACACCTTTGGCCTGTGCTACCTGACCACGCTTGAACAGCAACTTGCCAAGCCCGGCGAACGCCCAAGGCAAAGGTCGGTCCGCGATGATGCTGTCGTAGAGCCGCTCCAGCGCCTCATTCTGATTGAGGTCACGCAGCGCATCGGCGCGGTAACGCAGACATAACGGCGAATAGCGAATGTCCTGCTTGCACAGGGCGATGCAAGCGTTAAGCACTTCAACCGGTTTACCACGGTCGAGCGCCTGAAGAATGGGCTTGAGTAACGTCTTGCGCTGCTCAAGGCGCTCCAGGCGTTGGGCCAGGCCGGAACGGTTGAAAGGCTTGGTCAGGTAAGCATCGGGTTCGTGTTCCAACGCGCTGAGTACCATGGCCTGACTGGTCTCGGCGGTGACCATGACGAACACGCTTTCATGGCTGATCAGCTTCTCGATCATCAGGTCTTCGAGCACTTGCTGACCATTCTTCTTGCCATCGCCCAGATGAAAATCCTGCAAGATGAAATCGTAGGATTTCTGCGAACACATTTTCAGCGCCTGTTCGCCAGTGTCCGCTGTGTCCACATCCTTGACACCCAACTCCCGCAACATGGACCTGACGGAACTGCGGAAATCCGAGAAATCATCGACGATCAGAAAACTCTTTTGGTGATACGACAGCATCGAAGATTTCCAGGCAGATTAAGAAGAAAAGCCGAAAGACAAACACACAAAGAAGATCAACTGCACGACCCTCATGGCGCGCAGATGATAGCCAGTAGCCACAACCTATCAAGCGTTTTCTCTTGAACTGCAAATACAATGAAAGAGTGAGAAGTGAAGATCGCTTGACCTTAAGGTTATCGGCCAGTGATAGCGTTCCCTTGAAGGCTCATTAACGATGCGGCACAAAAAAGGGATGCTCCATCGGAGACATCCCTTTTTTGGTCCTACGGTGTTTTTCTCCAGGCAAAACAAAACCCCAACTGCTTTCGCAATTGGGGTTTCGGAATTTAATCT
>NZ_RCOE01000260.1:0-1081 GCF_004321495.1 Pseudomonas sp. Sample_10 | reverse complement strand
TCGGGCCGAAACCGATCGACACCTTGTCGTTGAAGGCGTAGCTGACGGTTGGCTGCAGGGTGATGATTTTGACTTCGCTCTTGCTGCCGAAGTAGCGGCCGGCAAAGCCGTTTTCATAATCGGTTACCAGGCCGAACGGTGCATAGACACCGAAACCGACTGCCCATTGGTCATCGAGAGGCTTGACGTAATAGCCCATCGGCACGCCCATGAAAGGGACCATGTCACCTTTGTTGGTGCCGCCATTCGGACGGGAGCTGGCATCGCTGATGTCGGTGTGTGCGTCGATGAATGCAACACCACCGGTTACTTGTTCACGCTTGAGGCGGGACATGCCCGCAGGGTTGCCCACAAGTGTGGATGCGTCGTCGGCAACGGAAGATCGCCCGGCAAAACCAGTACCCATCCCGCTGATGCTTTGTTCGTTGAGGGCAAAGCCACTTGCGAAGATCTGGGTGGATGCCATGGCAACGGCGAGACTAATGGTGGTTTTGAGCATTACTTTTTTCATTATTAGAACTCCTGGTGATCACCGGGGCGAAAATTACCAACATTTTCGTCCCAGCGCTATAGGCTGTATGGCTTGATTTAGAGCGGTTTTGTAGGACAATCCGACCAGATTCGCAGCGTATTGTGCGATCTTTGGATCCAGAGTGTGTCAGCAGGCAACCTGATTCAGTGGTGATACACAGGTTTGCCAAGCGAAGGTGAAGTCTCTAAGGCGACCTTGGGGCTGGAAGGTCTGGCGCCAGATTCGGGCCATTCCCAGCAGGTCGTCTGCTTCGGGGAGCGGGGTGTTCTGTTCTTCGACCATCAGCCAGGCGATGGCGGTGGCGTAACGCAGGTTGACGGTCAATTCGACGTGCGGGCCACTGAGAAAGGCATGTTGGCTGGCGAGGCCACGGACCAGGCTTGCGCGTTCGGGATCGAGCGCCAGGTAGTGGTCCCAGAGAGCCTGATGGCGAGGTTCGGCGATACGGTAGAGGCCGTGGCCACGGCGGTCGTGAAGGGCGGAACCAAGGGCTGACTGACTGGCGGCAATGCCCAGCAGCAGGGATTCGGCAGTTGCGCTATGGCGTCC
>NZ_RCOE01000039.1:0-1091 GCF_004321495.1 Pseudomonas sp. Sample_10 | reverse complement strand
GCGTGTTTGTTGGCGCGGGTCTGGTATTGCGTCCACAGGCCGGACAATTCGCCACTCCAGACCCGGTCCCGTTGCACCTGGGCGCCGATTTTTTCGAAGCGCTGCTCGATCGCCTTGAGATAGCGCGGCAACTCTTTGAGCCATGGCATCGGTGTTTCGCGGACAAAGCCCGGATACACCAGATGACTCAACTGTTGCTTGATGTCGTTCAGGGCCACGGCCTGTGCCAGGTCGATCTTGCCCTTGAAGCGTTTTTGCAGGCCATGCCAGAGTTTGAGGATTTCCAGCGTCAGCTTCGCCACCCGCTCGGCATGCTCGGTCCAGGCGCCACGCTTGCGCTCGGCCAGCGACGCCAACCCCGCGCCGTCACGGGGCAACGGGTCTTCGCCCTCGAGAATGCAGCTGTCGAGGCTGGCCAGCAGAATGTCTTCCACCAGTGCGTCGACGCGGCCCATGTCGCGGTACAGCAGGCCCAGTTCAGTCAGGCCCGGCAACTTGCCGCGCAGGAACTTCGCCGGTTCGGCCAATTGCTGCAGCAACAACCGCTGCAGTGCGCGACGATGCTGGAACTCGGCTTCGGCCGGGGTCGAGAACCGCCCTTCCTTGACCGTGCCCGCCTCTTCCACCAGCGCCGGGTAGACCGTCATCGACAGCCCGGCGATCTTCTGCTGGGTTTTTTCGGCCACCGCGGCAAACACTTTCGGTTCCACCGGCTGCTGGCTCTTCGCGGTTTGCGGCACCGCCAACGCAGCCTGGCTCGCTTCGGCGAAACGCGCCGTCAGTTCAGCCAGATCGCGACCTTCGCCGAGGAACTTGCCCTGGCCGTCGACGATTTCCAGGTTCATCCGCAGATGGCTTTCGACCTGCTGCGCCGCCTCGCTCCAGGCTTCATCACTGACGCGGGCGCCGGTCATGCGCAGCAGCTCGCGCCCCAATGCCTGCGGCAATGAGCCCTCGGCAAACGTCATGCGCTGCAAGGCTGCCTTGACGAAGTCCGGCACCGGCACGAAATTCTTGCGCAAGGCCTTGGGCAGGTTGCGCACCAGGGCAATGCACTTGGCTTCGATCAGCCCCGGCACCAGCCATTCCAG
>NZ_RCOE01000046.1:0-44541 GCF_004321495.1 Pseudomonas sp. Sample_10 | reverse complement strand
GCGACAACAACAGAATAAAGCCCAGGCCCACCACCGACAGGATGGTTTCCATCGCAGTCCAGGTCTTGAAGGTTTCGGCCACGGTCATGTTGAAGTACTGCTTGACCAGCCAGAAACCGGCGTCGTTCACGTGGGACAGGATCAACGAACCGGCACCGGTGGCCAGCACCAACAACTCGCGGTTCACGCCCGGGATCATTCCTACCACCGGTACCACGATGCCCGCGCCCGTGATGGTCGCCACTGTCGCCGAGCCGGTTGCGATACGGATCACCGCCGCCACCAGCCAGGCCAGCAGGATCGGCGAAATTTGTGCGTTCACCGCCATGTGGCCGATCACGTCGCCCACACCACTGGTCACCAGCATCTGCTTGAAGCCACCACCGGCACCGATGATCAGGATGATCGCGGCGGTCGGTGCGAGGCTCGCATCCAGCCATTTCATCATTTGGCTGGAACCGATGCCCTGCTTGTAGCCAAAGGTATACAGCGACAGCAGCAACGCCAGCAGCAATGCCGAAATCGGGTGACCGATCAGGTCCATGAAGGCGCGGAAGATGTTGCCATCCGGCAGCACGACGTCGGCGAAGGTCTTGAGCAGCATCAGGAACACCGGCAGCAGCACGGTCACCAATGTGATGCTGAAGCTCGGCAATTCAGTTGTGTCTGTTTCGCGGGCCAGTTGATCCACCAGTTCCTGGTTCGGATGACCGGGAATGTGCTTGGCAATGAACGTACCGAAGATCGGGCCGGCAATGATCGCCGTTGGCAGCGCCACGATCAGACCATAAAGAATGGTTTTACCGATGTCGGCACCGAACACGCCGATGGCCAGCAGCGGGCCCGGGTGCGGCGGCACCAGGCCGTGGACCGCCGAGAGGCCGGCCAGCAGCGGGATACCGATCTTGATGATCGAAACGCCGGTGCGACGGGCAACGATAAACACCAACGGAATCAGCAACACGAAGCCGATTTCGAAGAACAGCGGGATGCCCACCAGGAACGCGGCGAACATCATTGCCCACTGCACTTTGTCCTTGCCGAACGCGCGGATCAGGGTCTGGGCAATCTGGTCTGCCCCGCCCGACTCGGCCATCATTTTGCCGAGCATGGTGCCCAGCGCCAGGATGATACCGACGAAACCGAGCACACCACCGAAGCCGTCCTGGAACGCCTTGATGATGGTGCCGATCGGCATGCCGGAGGTCAGCCCGAGGAAGGCGGCGGCAATGATCAGGGCAAGAAAGGGGTGCAACTTGAACTTGGTGATCAGGACGATAAGCCCGATCACCGTGACCACTGCATCGAGCAGCAGGAACGTCTCGTGGGACATGCCAAACATTAGGGGTGTCTCCTGGTTGTTGTTGTTATTAAAGCGGGTAATTCAAAAGCCATAAGGACAGCGCTATCTCTGCAAGCAAAAAATTAACCGGCGCGCTTCAAGCCATGTTCAAGCCACCAATGGTGTGCCTGGACAGCCAGTTCATCGACGCTGTGATTCGACGCATCGAGGGCCAGGGTCAATGGCTCGCCGACGGGAGATTCGAGGGTGGCGAACTGGCTGTCGATCAAGGTCGACGGCATGAAATGGCCCGGCCGGTGGGAAACGCGGTCGGCGGCGACTTCGGGGGTCAGTTCAAGGAACACGAAGCCCAGGCCCGGCAAGGCGCTGCGCAAGCGTTCGCGATAGATGTGCTTGAGCGCCGAACAGGTCAACACCGGGCGCTGGCCCTTGGCGTCAATGCGGCGCAATTCATCGCACAGGCTGTCGAGCCAGCCGGCACGGTCTTGATCGTCCAGGGGGATACCCGCGCTCATCTTTTCGATATTGGCGGCTGGGTGGAAAGAGTCGCCTTCAATGGCAGTGGCGCCGCTCAGTTGGCAGAGAGCTTCGCTGACGCACGTCTTGCCGCAACCGGCAACGCCCATGATGACCAGGGCGGTGATGGGATGATTCATGTAACACCTCAGCGCGCAGACAGCGCTACCTTTGCAAGCTATGACACTCGAACAAAAGCAGAAGTTGCCGACGCCTTTCTTGTCATTTTATGGGTTGCAGCATGTTCGTTCCCAATGCCAAAAAGCGAGGATCAGGCGAACCCCCGCTCACGCATTTGCAGCTGCATCGAGACAGCGCTACCTTAGTGCCTTGAATTTTGTTTGGCAAGCCGTCGATGAATCCAACTAAAAACGATAAAAATACCCGCACCACTGGCCGCCCTACCCTGAATGAAGTTGCCCGCCTGGCCGGTGTCAGCCCGATCACTGCTTCGCGTGCCCTGCGCGGCGTCAGCACCGTGGCTACCGAACTGGTGGAAAAAGTCCAGAAAGCGGCACTTGAGCTCAACTATGTAGTCAACCCTGCCGCCCGTGCCCTGGCGTCGGCGCAGAGCCATTCGGTGGTGGTGCTGGTGCCGTCATTGTCCAACCTGCTGTTCATCGACACCCTGGAAGCCATTCATCAGGTTTTGCGCCCCAAGGGCTTCGAAGTGCTGATCGGCAACTTCCACTATTCCCGCGACGAAGAAGAAAACCTGCTGCGCAATTACATGGCCTATCAGCCACGCGGTTTGTTGCTGACCGGGTTCGACCGCACCGAAAGCTCGCGACGGATGATCGAAGCCAGCAACATTCCCTGCGTGTACATGATGGAGCTGGACAGCGCCGCCGGGCTTAACTGCGTGGGCTTTTCGCAACTGGCCGCCGGTGAAACGGCTGCCGAGCACTTGCTGTCCCGCGGTCGCAAGCGCCTGGCGTACATCGGCGCGCAACTGGATCAACGCACCTTGCTGCGCGGCGAGGGTTTCCGTCGCGCCCTGCAAAAGGCCGGTTTGTACGATCCCGCCCTGGAAGTGCTGACCCCGCGTCCGTCTTCCGTGGGCCTGGGTGGCGAACTGTTCTTGCAGATGATTGCCAGCCACCCGGATGTCGATGCGATCTTCTTCGGCAACGACGACCTGGCCCAGGGCGCGCTGCTCGAAGCCATGCGTCACGGGATCAAGATCCCCGAACAAGTGGCGATCCTCGGCTTCAACGACCTGCCCGCATCCGCGCACATGGTCCCGCGCCTGAGCAGCATCAGCACCCCACGCGAAGCCATCGGCCGCCGCGCGGCGGAGCAGATGCTGACGCTGATGGCCGGCAACACCGTGGCCAGGCCGGTGCAGGATATGGGCTTTGAGCTGAAGGTGCGTGAGAGTACATAAGCACGACTCAACCGCAGTGAAGTGAGATTTTGTGGCGAGGGAGCTTGCTCAGTTCGGCGGCGAAGCCGTTGCAATGTAGATAGAACGCATCCGCTGATATTGGGAGCGCTTCGCACTCCAGCGCGAGCAAGCTCCCTCGCCACAGGTTCGGCGATCAATCCTGCGGATCGAGGTTATCCGTGGACCAAGCCAAGGTTGCGAAGCACCTGAAGTCCAATCAAGAGCCAAACGCGGAACTTCCGTTGGGGCATTACCACGCGGAGCATGGGAACGATCAGGGCGCCCATGCGAGTCGATTTCAACTAACCTTTTAGAGCAACGTATGTCGCCCTCTGGCGAGCACACTGTTAGATTCCCGTAGCGCACCAACTCGCTAACGGAGCAGCGCAATGGATCACACACTGAAAATTCTCGGTAAAGCCTCGTCGATCAACGTCCGCAAGGTGCTGTGGACCTGCGAGGAACTGGGGCTGTCCTTTGAGCGCGAGGATTGGGGCAGCGGTTTTGCCTCGACCCACAGCCCCGAGTTCCTCAGGTTCAACCCGAACGCCCAGGTTCCGGTGATCATCGATGAAGCCGGGGTGTTGTGGGAGTCCAATACCATTTGCCGCTACCTGGCCGGCAAGCACCAACACCACCATGAATTACTGCCCGGCGAACCGGCCGCCCGCGCCCGGGTGGAGCAGTGGATGGACTGGCAGGCCACTGATCTCAATTCATCCTGGAGCTACGCGTTCATGGCGCTGGTGCGCAAGGACCCGGAATACCAGGACGCCCATCGCATCGAAGTCGGCGTGCGTGGCTGGAACCAGAAAATGGCCATCCTCGAACATCAACTCGCGACCACCAAAGCCTATGTCGCTGGCGCGCGGTTTACCCTGGCCGATATTGTCATCGGCCTGTCGATCAACCGCTGGCTGATGACGCCGATGGAACGCCCCGATTACCCGGCCATCGATGAGTATTTCAAACGTCTGGCGCAACGCCCCGGCTTCCTCAAGCATTGCTGCAACGGCTTGCCTTGAGCACGCGATCTGGGCGGTAGGGCTCTGCCGCCCAGCGGCAAGGCCTTACCGCAAACACGTTTACCCGCTGCAAGAAAAACACATAACGCACTGATTTATTTAGCTTTAAATGTTCAGGCACAGACTTTGCTCAGCGCACCTCACCACAAACACCTACAAGGTCTCTCCTTATGTTGGTCAGTGCAAAGTCAAACCTGGTCACACCACTCCCCAAACGTCCTGGTGAAGATCCAACCGCTGAAGCCGCCGCCGGTCTGCAAAGCGTCATGACTCAAGCCCTGCAAAACAACGTGCAGGCACAAACCGCGCAAACCGACACGCAGGTTCAGGAATCAGCGACCCAGATCGCGACGCAACAGGTCAGCGAGGCCGCCAAAGTGAGCGACAACGTCGATGAAGCGTTCGCCAAGACCCGGGTGAATCTGCAAGCGGTCTACGCGCCACTGCCGGATGACATCAAGGACCGTTTCAAGGGCGGTTCGGCTACGGATGAGTTCAAGGACTACATGAGCAAAACGCCGGAGCAGCGCCTGCGTGATGCGATCCTTCAGGAGATGGGGCTGACTCAAGAGGAGGTAGACGCCATGCCCCCGGAGAAACAGCAAGCGATCGGTGAAGAGATCGCCCAGCGCATGGAAGACAAGAGGAAGATGGCCCAGGCCGAGGAAGCCAACGAACGTAACCACGACAGGCCGGGCGCCGAGGCCGTGGACAAACTCATCGCTGCGCTTTAAGGCATTGCACGAGATAAAGAAGGGTCCCTCTACCGGGACTCTTCTTTATTTGTTGCTCTTAATTCAACTGCAAGGTCGAGTTGAATTGACTGATCGCATCCACCACGTGTCGCGACCCTTGCTGAATTTCCAGGATCACCTCCCCCGCCTCGTTCGCCAATTCCACACCGAGCCCCGTTCGACTCAAGCTCGACTGCATGCTCGACACGGCACTCAATGACAAATCGTGGTTCTTGCGCACCACGTCGACAATCTCCAGCGTCGCCTGACTGGTGCGGGCGGCAAGGCTGCGCACTTCATCGGCCACGACCGCAAAACCCCGCCCATGCTCGCCGGCGCGGGCGGCTTCGATGGCGGCATTGAGCGCCAGCAAATTAGTCTGATCGGCAATGCCACGGATGGTCTGCACGATGGTGCCGATGATGTCCGACTGTTTGCTCACCGCGTCGATACTCAGCGCGGCCTGATTCAGATCCCGGGAAATGTCCTGGATGATCTGCACCGTTTGCTGCACCACCTCGGAACCTTTGCGTGCGCAGGCGTCGTTTTGCACGGAAGTGCTATGGGCCGATTCAGCAGCGGTTTGCAGCGTGGTCATCTGGTGGGTGATGTCGCTGGCGAACTTCACCACCTTGTACAACCGCCCTTTGGTGTCGAACAACGGGTTGTAGGACGCTTCGAGATAAATCGTCTGACCCTGCTTGTTCTTGCGCTCGAATCGGTGCGAGTGATATTCGCCGCGATTCAGCGAAGCCCAGAACGCCTTGTAACTTGCCGATTCGGCTTCGGCCCGGTGACAGAACAGACTGTGATGCTGCCCGATCACTTCGTTGAGCGAGTACTGCATGGTTTTCAGGAAGTTTTCATTGGCGGTGATCACTCGCCCGTCGGGGGTGAACTCGATCACCGCCATGGAGCGACTGATAGCTGCCAGCATGCTCTCGTTTTCGTGTTCCTTGTTGACTCTGGCCGTAATGTCGGTGGCGACCTTGATCACGCTTTTGACTTGCCGATCGGGACCAAACACCGGCATGTAACTGGCTTCGAGCCAGATTTCCTTGCCGTTCTTGTTCAGGCGCAAAAAGGTGCCGCTGACCGGCTCGCCACGGGCCAGGTCACGCCACAACTTGGCGTACTCCTCGCTACGGTAAAACGCCTCTTCGCAAAACACCCGATGGTGCTTGCCGCGAACTTCTTCTGCGCTGTAACCCATGACGCCGCAAAAGTTTTCATTGGCGTCGAGGACGATACCCTCCGGGGTGAATTCAATCATCGCCATCGAACGACTGACGGCCGCCAACTTGGCATTGGCCTCGGTCAGTGCGCAACTGAAACGCTCGATCTCCAGCAGGTCAGCCTTGTGATGTAGGTTGAACATGGTCTTATCACCCTATTGCTTGCGCGGTCTTTTGAATTATTGAAAGTTGCTGGTCTTTCAAATCCACCACTACGTTCCACAGAACAGGCACACGCGCCCCTCCAAAAGAGGAAGGACCAGTCAGGTGATTAATGATGTTCAATCGGAGGGTCCCTGGCGCGACACTCTCATCAAGACATCCTTCTCTTGATAACCCGCAGGCGGGTCAACCCTAACGTGCTCATAACGAAATTCCCTTTCCACAACAGCTCCATTGAATGCATCGGTGCCTTGGATTGCGCACTCTGGGAGTCACCGCGTCGTTGCGGTCGACATGGTTAGTTACACGAGAGCATAGACAGACGAGTGAGGCTTGCAAGGCCACTAGTCGGCCAGCATTGGGTACAAAATCGGTTCAGCGTCAGACGAAGACCTAGGAGGGAGCGATGACAGGCAAGGCTTGATCAGCGGGGGCGAATGGGCGTGAGTCTTGGGATTGATTGCGAGCAGGCTCGCTCCTGAAGGAGATCTGCGGTGATCAACATTTTTGTGAACACCGGGAAACACTGTAGGAGCGAGCCTGCTCGCGATGGCTATCTACACGTCTCCCCGAAACTACAAACTGGCACTCACTTTCGTAGCCACCTCACCCGGCACCCAACCCTTCCAAACCTGCGGCTGTTCACGCAAAAACGCTTCGGCGACTTCACGGGGTTTCTGGCGTTTTTCACTCATCTGCCCCAGCGTCTGGTTGAGCAGATCAATCGGCAAGTCGACTTTTTCGAAAAACGCCACCAGGTCGGGATACTGCGCCTTGAACGGTGCCGATACGCCAATGGCCAGGCTGGCCGGCATCGAGCTAGTACCTATGGGGTTTGGGTTACTGGCGTCGGCCAGGGTTTTCCAGGCTTGGGCATCGAACGGCGGTTCTTCGAGTTTCACCAGTTTGAAGCGACCTAACAGCGGCGTTGGCGACCAGTAATAGAACAACACCGGTTTGCCTCGACGAATCGACGACGCCACTTCGGCATCCAGCGCCGCGCCGGAACCGGTGCGGAAATTGACGAAACTTTCGCTCAGGCCGTACGCCTTGAGCTTCTGGCTGTTGACGATCTCCGAGGTCCAGCCCGTAGGGCTGTTGAGGAAGCGGCCACGCCTTGGGTCTTCCGGATCGCGGAACACATCTTTGTACTTGGCCAGGTCGGCCACCGACTTCAGCTCCGGCGCCAGGGGTTTGATGCCGCGTTCCGGGTCGCCCTTGATCACATACTCCGGCACCCACCAGCCTTCGGTGGCGCCCTTGACGGTGTCGCCCAGGCCGAACACTTTACCTTCCGCGGCAGCCTTGACCCACGCAGGGCTGCGTCCGGCCCATTCTTCGCCGATCACCTGGATGTCATTCTTCGCCAACGCCGCTTCGAGGCTGACGGTGCTGCCCGGCAGCGTGTCTGTCGGGTAGCCATAACCTTTCTCGACGATCAACCGCAGGATCTCGGTGATCAGGCTGCCGCTTTCCCAGGTGATGTCGCCAAAATGGATAGGTGCCGGTTTTTCCGTCGCAGGGGCCTGGGTGGCAAACAGGCTCAGGGCCAGCAGCGAACTGCCGAGCAGGGTTTTGATCGATCTCATGCGGACCTCTTGTTTGGCAGGGGGCGGTTCAGGGATTGATTGGCGCTGTGGCGGATGCACAGAGCCTCGGAGCGAGTCATGTAGACGCTGACCGAACGCAGGGAAATGCCCAGCTCGGCAGCGATTTGCGGGTAGGTCAGACCGTCGACCCGCGACAACAGAAAGGTCGCCCGAACGTTGTCGGGCAGACGCGACAGTGTGCAGTCAAGGCTTTGCAGGGCCTGGGTCGATTGCGCCAGTTCTTCAGGTGAAGGCGATAACGGCGGATCCATCTGCAATATATGGTCGACATGCTGGCGCTCCAGGTCGCGCCGGCGCCAGAGTTGATAGATCAGGCGTCGCGTAATGGTGGTCAGCAAGGCACGCGGTTCGCGGATGGCAAGCGGCTTTGGGGCTTCGAGCAATTGCACAAAGGCTTCGGCGGCGATGTCTTCGCAACCGCAACCCACGTGCTGGCGCAACCGTGCACAAAGCCAAGGGTAATGCGTGCGGAACAGTCTGCTTATTACGTAATGATGGGAACGGTCGATGCCGGACATAGAGGCTCCAAGGTCTAGGGGGTCACTGGATGTCCGGTCATCCGGTGAGGTGATCCTAGCAATGGGCCTTATTCATTAACAATACTAAAAATGCATTTTTATATTACCGAAAAGAATATTAACGCAGTTGCCCGTATCCCAATGTTTCAGCTTCGCGTTGATAGTCGAGTATCACTTGATAGTCACCTTCACTGGCCGGCAACACTTCTCGCAAGCCAAGGACTTCAGCTACCTGCGGCAACTCGCCCAGGGCCTGATTCATCACGTGTCGAATCTTTTCCGCTTGCCCGGCGCAAAGGCTTGCTGCGGTGATGTAGGGCAAGGTCGGGCTGAAAGCGCTGCGAGCTACGACCCGCAAGCCAGCCACTTGCGCTTCGGCGTGACGGGCGAGAAAAGCGAAGGTCACACTGTCGATGGCCGCCAGATCAGCACGGTTCTGCTGTAACCAGCGCAAGCTTTCGCGATGACTGCCGCTGGTACCGACCGAGGCAAAAAACTGCCCGTCCCGATGCAGCGGCGCCAGACGATGACGCAACAGGTTCATGCCGCTGTTGGAGTCTTCGCCATTGATCACCCCACGGCTGCCAAGAAATTCCGGCAAGGTTCGTCGTCGATCGTCGGCGCGGCTCAACAACAGGCTGCAATGGTGGCCGCCGCTACTGTCCGGCAGCTCGTAACGCGGACGTCCCAGCACCCTGACCTTGCCACGCAAAGCCGTCATCAGCGGATAGCCGCAGGTTTGTGTCAACAGCAGTTGCGGGGATAGCCACAGGTCCATCAAGGACAGACTTTCGGCGCTGCGGCGAGTGACGCCCAGGTGTTCGACGATACGTGCCAGCCACTGTTCGTTGGCTTGTTGAACAGGCTCAGGAGCAACGTACATCAGTAATTCAGCAATCTGTTGAGTCATCAAAATCCTCCATACAACGAAGATCCCAAGCGAGCCTGCTCGCGATGGCTATGTCACATTCAACACATCTGTTGATTGGCCCAACGCTATCGCGAGCAGGCTCGCTCCTACAGGGTACAGAAGTGGCCTTACGTCAGTGAAACGGATGCAGCGGACTGTCGATCGCCCTCACCCCATGCTCACGCCAAAAATGGCCATAGCCCTGCACCAGAAACCCGCCGCTGCGCGCCAGCCATTGCTCGCGACGCATGCGGTAGGCGCGGGGCAAGTCATACCAGGGCAGTCCCGGCAAATCGTGGTGCACCAAATGCAGATTGAGGTTGAGGAACAGCCAGCGCCACGGCCAGGCCGCTTCATTGAGTACGGTGCGTTGCTCCGGTGCCGCATGCGGGCGGTGTTCATAGTAGGAGCGAATCATCGCAATCGACAGCGCCGGCACGCTGACCAGCAACAAGTAATGCCAGATCGGCAGCACGCTGAAGTGGGCGATAAACAGCAACATCAACAAGGTCACCGCGCCATGGCTGAGCCACATCAACCAGGCTTGGCGATCGCCCTTTTTCAAGCGTTTCAGTTCATCCCGGGCCAGACCCAGCAGGGCAACTGGCGCTCCGAGCAGAAAGCGGCCGAGCATGGTTTTATTCAGCCAGTGCAGGCTTTTTTTCAACCAGGAGCTGCCTTGCCACTGCTCGGCACTCAGGTAGCGGCTTTCCGGATCGCGACCGGGAATGGTCAGGTCTTCATCGCGGTGATGCAGCAAATGGCTGTCGCGATACAAGGTGTAGGGATACCAGACGGCGAACGGCGCATAGCCAAGGATTTTATTCAACAGCGGCCAGCGGGTCGGATGACCGTGCAGTAGTTCGTGCTGCACCGACAGCCACAACACCACCACGGGAATCAGCAACCCGGTACTCAACCACAAGCCCAGGGAGTGACTGGCCATCACGAGGGCGAACCACGCGCTGTAGACGCCGATCAACAGCAACCAGGTCGGCCACTCGGTGCGGGCGGTCAGGCGTTGGCGTAGCGTTTCGATTTCTTTTCGGTGGGCAGTATCGAAGTAATGAGGCATGGCGTTGCTCGGATCGGGGACCAATCCTCTTCTGTGCAACGACGCCTGGATTTCCTGCAGATTATTTTCAAACTGATCGCTCCCGCATTGCGCGGGAGCGAACGATCAGCGCAGGCTCAATGCCCGAACACATTGACCTTTTTGGCTTTCTTGTCGGCGCGTTTTTCAATAGCGGTTTTCGCCGGCTTTTTCTTGTCCGCTTTCTTTGAATCCATACCTTTGGACATGATGCGTACTCCACTCACAGGGGATGTGAGATCAGGTATACACCTATCTTTGCAGGTGCGTTCTTTTATAATCGCCCGCTTCGCGTACCGACAGTCCGAGACCATGCCCGACACCCGTTTCAGCCGACTCGATGAGCCGCTTTGGCCATTGATGAACAAGTTCTACCGCGCCCATCAATCGTCGATGAAAGCGGTTCGCGAGGCGCAATTGTGGGTGGCCCGGCGCGACGAAATCGTCGGGGCGTTGTGTTTGCGTCCGGTTTCCGGCGGGCATTGGTTGACCGGTTTATTTGTCGATCCGGCGTGTCGCGGGCAAGGCATCGCCGCAGCGTTGATCAGCGCGGCGGTAAAGGAGTGCGAACTGCCGGTATGGCTGTTCTGTCATCCCGACCTGCGTGGTTTTTATGAGCGCCGCGGTTTTACCTTTGATCCGCCAATGCCCTACGCGATGGTCGAGCGACTGAGCCGCTATGCGCGCAGCAAACCGATGATTGCCATGGGCCTGGCACCAGTGGTGAGGGCTCGTTGCGCGTAAACGGTGGATCAATCGTCAGCGTTGGGATCGAGGTCCGGAAACATCACTTCGGTGAAGCCGAACTTGCTGAAATCGCTGATGCGCGACGGGTAGAGCCGGCCGATCAGGTGATCGCACTCATGCTGCACCACCCGCGCGTGGAACCCGGATGCAATGCGCACGATCGGCTCTCCCTTGGGGTCGAAACCTTCATAGCGGATCTGCTGGTAGCGATCCACCGCGCCACGCAAGCCGGGCACTGACAGGCAACCTTCGAAGCCCTCTTCCATCAGCGGGCTCAATGGCGTGATCAACGGGTTGATCAGTATCGTTTGCGGCACCGCCTCGGCGTCCGGGTAACGTTCGCTGTGCTCGAAACCGAAGATCACCAGTTGCAGGTCAACACCGATCTGCGGTGCAGCCAGGCCGACGCCACCCACGCTCTCCATGGTCTGGAACATGTCATCGATCAGTTGCCACAATTCGGGACTGTCGAACATTTCAGCGGGCACCGGCGGAGCAATGCGCAGCAGGCGCTCATCACCCATTTTCAGGATTTCACGAATCATGGTCAGGTTTCGTCAATGGTCGGTTTGGGTTGTGAATGATCGCGGCCAAGTCCCGATACGTGCTGTTTTTCATGGACAGGGCCTTTCTCGCCGGCAACTTTCTCGCCAGGGTCCTTACCCTCGCGCGACATGTGCTCGATCACCGCATTCATCTCCGCGCCGAGCAGTAACACCGCCGCGGAAATGTAGAAGTACAGCAACAGCACGATGATCGCACCGATACTGCCATACATGGCGTTGTAGTTGGCGAACTCCTTGACGTACAAACCGAAGCCCAGCGACGCAATGATCCACACCACCACGGCCAGCACCGAGCCGGGGGTGATGAAGCGAAATTCCTGTTTGACGTCAGGCATGACGTAATAGATCAGCGCCACCGCGACCATCAACAGGATCACGATCACCGGCCAACGCGCGATGGTCCACAGGGTGACGATGAAGTACTCGAGGCCCACTTGCGAGGCGATCCAGCTCATCACTTGCGGCCCGAGTACCATCAGCGCGGCGGCGATCAGCAGCATGCCGGCGATGCCGACGGTGTAGATGATCGACAGGGGAAAACGCTTCCACGCCGGGCGACCTTCAACGACATCGTACGCCGCGTTCATCGCACTCATCATCAGCCGCACACCGGCCGAGGCGGTCCACAGCGCAATCACGATACCCACCGACAGCAATCCGCCCTTGGACTGCTGAAGCTGGTCGATGACCGGGTTCACCTGTTCCAGGGCCTGGGGCGGCAGCACCAGCTCCGATTGCAGGCGCAGCCAGGAAAAGAAATCCGGCAGGTGCAGGAAACCGATCAGGGCAATCAGGAACAGAATGAAGGGGAACAGCGAAAACAGCATTTGATAGGCCAGTGCCGAGGCATAGGTCGACATCTCATCGTCGACGAACTCGGTGACCGTGCGCACCATCACACGGTGGATGGGCAGACCTTTCATGTCCGGGAAAATCATTAGCGTCTCCATTCGCCGCAATCAGGATGGGATGTAGTCATGGCGACTCAGGGGCCGTTTTCTTAGATCAAAGTAGCCTACCTGGCGACTTTGAAACAATTTCCTCAATCAAGTTCAGGCTGACACAAAAACGGCCATCTGTGGATGGCCGTTCGAGGCTTGTTCAAAGGCCGGATCAAGCCTTGTCGACACCTTTTTTCACGGCATCCTTGGCCTTGCCGACGGCTTGTTGAGCTTCGCCTTTCTTTTCTTGCACCACGCCTTCGGCGCGCATCTTGTCATTACCGGTGGCCTTGCCGACGCCTTGCTTGACGTTGCCGGCGGCTTCGTTGGCCATGCCTTTCACTTTATCGCTTGTGCTGCCCATGATGAATCTCCTGCGTGCGTTTCATTGGGAGGAAAGTGGTTACACAAGGTTGACCGAGCGCATTCGCGCGGAGTTTCATTTATTTTCCGCGCGACATTTCATCGTTCCATGCAGGTTGGGCTTTATGTTTGCCCGGCAACCCCCGAGAATGCGCAACGTATCGGCGCGTGGCGCTGAAGATCCAATACCGCAGGAATGTTATGAAACTCGATAAAAAGCAGGCCATTGCCCGCAGAAACCAGGAACTTGGTGGTGCTGTGCTTGGCGTCAACAACTGCCACTTCACCGAACTGAACCGCAACCGCAACATCTGGTGGTTCGATATTCCGGTGGCACGCCTGGCCGTGGGTCAGTACGAGTGGATTCACCTGCTGATGCACACCCCGGACACCGACGAACTGCTGCATTTGAAAGTGCCGACGGTGTTTTTGCGCGAGAAGCTCGAAGGCCTGGTGGTGCGCAATCAGGGCAAGCGCAAAGCGGCCCTGAGCCTGGAACTGAGTGCCGACAAGGACTCGTATCTGCAGGACATGCGTCCGGCAGGTACCAACGTCAACTTCGCACCGTTCCGCCAATAACTCCTGCCGCTTGCGGAGTAAAGGACTCCCGCGACAGAAAAGTTTTGCAAAGAAGAATCCAGCACCAACAAAAAGCCCCGCATTTGCAGTAATGCTGTTCAGTCAAGGAACATTACCCTGTGGCGAGGGAGCTTGCTCCCGCTGGGGCGCGAAGCGGCCTTGAAAAGGCACTGCTGCGCAGCGCAGCGGGAGCAAGCTCCCTCGCCACAGGATGCTAACGTTCTCTTCAGTGAACAGCATCACCGCATTTGCGGGGCTTTTTGGTTTACGCGGCGTTCTTCGCCTTGAGCTTTTTCAGCTCCTCATCGCGCAGTTCCCGGCGCAGGATCTTGCCAACGTTGGTGGTCGGCAACGCGTCGCGGAACTCCACCGAACGCGGAACCTTGTAGCCAGTGACGTTGGCGCGCATGTGCTCCATCACCTGTTCCTTGGTCAAGGTCACGCCCGGTTTGGCGACGATGAAAATCTTGATCGCCTCACCCGACTTCTCGTCCGGCACGCCGATGGCCGCGCATTGCAGCACGCCCGGCAAAGTTGCCAGCACGTCTTCCAGTTCGTTCGGGTACACATTGAAACCGGACACCAAAATCATGTCTTTCTTGCGATCGACAATGCGCATGTAGCCGTCGGGCTGGATCAATGCGATGTCACCGGTCTTCAACCAGCCTTCGCTGTCGAGGATTTCGTCGGTGGCGTCCTGGCGCTGCCAGTAGCCTTTCATGACCTGTGGGCCTTTCACGCACAGTTCGCCGATTTCGCCCATTGGCTGCTCGACACCGGCATCGTCGACGATTTTGCACAGGGTCGACGGTACCGGAATGCCGATGGTGCCGATCTGGATATTCTGGATCGGGTTGACCGTGGCCACCGGACTGGTTTCGGTCATGCCGTAGCCTTCGCAGATGGCGCAACCGGTGACCGCTTTCCAGCGCTCGGCTGCCGCCAGTTGCAGCGCCATGCCGCCGGACAGGGTGACTTTCAGCGCGGAGAAGTCCAGCTTGCGGAAACCTTCGTTATTGCACAGGGCCACGAACAGAGTGTTGAGGCCAACAAAGCCGCTGAACTTCCACTTCGACAGTTCCTTGACCATCGCCGGCAAGTCGCGCGGGTTGCTGATCAGGATGTTGTGGTTGCCGATCAGCATCATCGCCATGCAATGAAAGGTGAAGGCATAAATGTGGTACAGCGGCAGCGGTGTGATCAGGATTTCGCAACCTTCGTTGAGGTTGGACCCCATCAGCGCCTTGCACTGCAGCATGTTCGCCACCAGGTTGCGGTGGGTCAGCATCGCGCCCTTGGCCACGCCGGTAGTGCCACCGGTGTATTGCAGCACTGCCACATCGCTGTTGGCCGGGTTCGCTTCCGCCACTGGCTGGCCCTGGCCCTTGCTCAGCACGTCGTTGAACTTGACGGCTTTTGGCAAGTGATAGGCCGGCACCATCTTCTTCACGTACTTGATGACGCTGTTGATCAGCAGGCGCTTGAGCGGCGGCAACAGGTCGGCGACTTCGGTGACGATGACGTGCTTGACGCCAGTCTTGGGCACCACGATTTGCGCCAGGTGCGCCATGTTGGCCAGGCAGACCAGGGCCTTGGCACCGGAGTCGTTGAACTGGTGTTCCATTTCCCGTGCGGTGTACAACGGGTTGGTGTTGACCACGATCAGCCCGGCGCGGATGGCACCGAAGACGGCCACGGGGTACTGCAGGACGTTGGGCAGTTGCACGGCGATTCGATCGCCCGGCTGCAAATCGGTATGCTGTTGCAGATACGCGGCAAAGGCACCGGACAATTCGTACAGTTCACCGTAGGTGATTGTCTTGCCCAGGTTGCTGAATGCCGGCTTGTTGGCGAAGCGTTGGCAGGATTGCTTCAACACTGCCTGAATATTCGGATACTCGTCTGGATTGATGTCGGCAGCAATCCCAGCTGGGTACTTATCCTTCCAAAAGTCTTCGATCATGGAAGCCCACTCCTCAGCAACGCGAATTCAGCACCGCATTTGATGCGATTATTATTGGTGTTTGGTCATTGGTGAATCTGGCTGACAGAAGGCCGAGAAGTCACAAAGCGCGCCGAGAGTAGCAGCTTTGCCAAGGGTCGACTAGAGCCAAAAGCGGCCTCTACGGTCACAAATGTGACTCAAGAATGACAAACGGTCATTTTAGAGCAAAAAACCTATAACATCCTGAAAGCCACGGAATTCGGGGCTCTGGCGTACGCCGAAAAGCATCGCGGGCAAGCCCGCTCCCACAGGGTTCGCGTCGTACACAACGTGCGTGCACAACAGTGAATCTGTGGGAGCGTGGCTTGCCCGCGATCCGCGTGAAGCGCGGCCATTCAACAATCAGGCGATATCGCGCAACTCGCGCCGCAGAATCTTGCCCACCGGTGTCATCGGCAACGACTCACGCAGCACGATGTGCTTGGGCACTTTGTAAGCGGTGAAGTTTTCCTTGCAGTACGCCTTCAGCTCTTCAAGGCTGACCCCTGCCTCACGCGCCACCACAAACAGCTTGACCGCCTCACCGGAACGTTCGTCCGGTACCCCGATGACCGCACAGTTGGCGACTTTCGGGTGGGCCATGACCACGTCTTCGATCTCGTTCGGGTACACGTTGAAACCCGAGACAATGATCATGTCTTTCTTGCGATCGACAATGCGCACAAAGCCGTCCGGGTCGATCACAGCAATGTCGCCGGACTTGAACCAGCCCTCGGCGTCCAGCACCTCGGCGGTGGCCTCGGGTTTCTGCCAGTAGCCCTTCATGATCTGCGGGCCCTTGATGCACAGCTCGCCGCGCTCGCCCAAGGGCTGTTCGACCCCTTCATCATTGATCACTTTCAACGTGGTGCCCGGCACTGGCAGCCCGACCGTGCCGATGCGCGATTGGTCGCCGTACGGGTTGGTGCAGGCCACTGGCGAGGTTTCGGTCAAGCCGTAGCCTTCGGTGATGCGACAACCGGTGAGCTGTTCCCAGCGTTCGGCAGTAGCCTTGACCAGCGCGGTGCCACCGGAGTTGGTGAGCTTGAGGCTGGAGAAATCCAGGGTCTTGAAATCCGCGTGATCCATCAGCGCAACGAACAGCGTGTTGAGCCCGAGCAACGCCGAGAAGCGCCAGTTTTTCAGTTCCTTGATGAAGCCGCCGATGTCCCGCGGATTGGTGATCAGCACGTTATGGTTGCCGGACACCATCATGCACATGCAATTGGCCGTGAATGCATAGATGTGGTACAGCGGCAGCGGCGCGATCATCACTTCCTGCCCTTCGCGCAACAGCGGCTGACCGTCGTTGCCGAACTGCTCCAGACAGGCCCGCACTTGTTGCATGTTCGCCACCAGGTTGCCGTGGGTCAGCATGGCGCCCTTGGCCAGCCCGGTGGTACCACCGGTGTATTGCAGCACGGCGATATCGTCGAGGCCGACTTTCAGCGGCTTGATGCCCAGGCCGCGGCCCATGCGTAACGCAGTCTTGAAGGAAATGGCCTGGGGCAAGGCATAGGCCGGGACCATTTTCTTCACCTTGCTCACTACCGTGTTGACCAGCCAGCCTTTGGCGGCGGGCATGAAGTCGCCCATTTTGGCTTCGATCAGGTACTGGATGTCGGTGTCGGGCAGGACTTCCTGGACCTTTTGCCCGAACATGTTGAGGTACACCAGTGCCCGGGCGCCGGAGTCCTTGAACTGGTGACGCATCTCCCGCGCGGTGTACAGCGGGTTGGTGTTGACCACGATCAACCCGGCACGCAACGCGCCGAACACGGCAACCGGATAATGCAGGACGTTAGGCATCTGCACCGCGATGCGATCCCCCGGCACCAGGTCGGTATGGGCTTGCAGGTAACCGGCGAACGCTGCGCTGTAGCGTTCCAGTTCGGCGTAGGTCAGGGTGATGCCCATGTTGCTGAACGCCGGGCGATCAGCGAATTTCTTGCAGGAACGTTCGAACACCTCGATGACCGACTTGTAGGCACCCGCGTCGATGTCCAGGGGTACGCCGGCCGGGCGCTTGTCATTCCAGAAATCAGGTTGCATTGTTCTTGTCCTCTTTACCTGAGCCTATCCGGGCCGCTTTTCTGTCATTTCTCTGTGATCCCTCAAAAAGCAGAAAGCGAAAAGCGGAGCTTCACGGACACTAGCAGTTATGGCCAATCAGGCAAATATGCGTCAACGCGTCATTGACCGTGTGAATCTTCCTGCCGTGGCGTGAGCTGATGCCGGCAGGATTTTGCGCTATACAATGCAACCACCCCGCGCCCATGCATGGAAAGGAATCGCCATGATCCACGACACGTTCTGGCTGACCACCAGTGACCGCAGCCGCCTCTTCGTCAATCAGTGGCTGCCCACGGGCAAGCTAAAGGCGGTGATCCTGCTGGCCCACGGCATGGCCGAACACAGTGGCCGCTATGCGCGCCTTGCCGAAAAATGCTGCGATCAGGGTTACGGCGTGTATGCGCCGGACTTGCGCGGACATGGCAAAACTGCCGAAAACGGGACGCTCGGCCACTTCGCGGACAACGATGGCTGGGCCAAAGTGGTGGGTGACCTGGCCTGCCTGAATCAGCACATCGGCCAGCAGCATCCCGGTGTGCCGATCGTACTGCTCGGCCACAGCATGGGCAGTTACATCGCCCAAGGTTACCTGTTGCACCACAGCGCCAGCCTGCAGGGGGCCATTCTCAGCGGTTCGAACTTCCAGCCCGTGACGCTTTACCGTGCGGCGCGGCAGATTGCCCGCCTCGAACGCCTGCGCCAAGGCCCCAAGGGCCGCAGCGCGCTGATCGAATGGTTGTCGTTTGGCTCGTTCAATAACAAATTCAAACCGGTGCGCACCCGGTTCGACTGGCTCAGTCGCGATCCTTCAGAGGTCGACTTGTACGCCAATGACCCGCTGTGCGGCTTCAGGTGTACCAATCAAATGTGGATCGATTTGCTCGGCGGGTTGCAGCAAATCAGCAAAGCGTCCAATCTCGCGCAGATCGATCCAGGCCTGCCAATGCTGGTGATTGGCGGTGAATGTGATCCGGTGAGCGAAGGCAAGCGTCTGAAAGATCTGGCCGACGCCTTGCGCGAAGCCGGCAGCCAGAGCCTGCAACTGACGATTTATCCGCAGGCTCGGCACGAACTGTTCAACGAAACCAACCGCGATGACGTGATTGCCGACGTGCTGGGCTGGATCAACCAGACCCTGAGCACCCCCAGGCCACATCGAGCCGAATAGTTTTTTGTGAATTCTTTTATTCGTCACAGGAATTGAGACACATGACCCAGGTTACCAACACCCCTTACGAAGCCCTTGAAGTCGGCCAGACCGCCAGCTTCAGCAAGACGGTCGAAGAGCGCGACATTCAATTGTTCGCCGCGATGTCGGGCGACCACAACCCGGTGCACCTGGATGCCGAATACGCTGCCAGCACCATGTTCAAGGAGCGCATTGCCCATGGCATGTTCAGCGGTGCACTGATCAGCGCTGCGGTGGCTTGCGAACTGCCTGGGCCGGGCACCATCTACATCGGCCAGCAAATGAGTTTCCAGAAGCCGGTGAAGATCGGCGACACCCTGACGGTGCGCCTGGAAATCCTCGAAAAACTGCCGAAGTTCCGCGTGCGCATCGCCACCCGCGTATTCAACCAGCGCGATGAACTGGTGGTCGACGGCGAGGCGGAAATCCTCGCGCCGCGCAAACAGCAGAGCGTGACGCTGACCGAGTTGCCACCGATCAGCATCGGCTGACCTGTGGCGAGGGGGCTTGCTCCCGCTGGGGCGCGAAGCGCCCCCAACTCAGACACCTCAGTTCACTTGAACGAATGCGTTGGCAGGATTTGCGACGGCTGCGCAGCCGAGCGGGAGCAAGCGCCCTGGCCACAGGACAGCAGCACGAACACGAACTAGCGCTCACCCTCCTGCACCTGCACGCTCGCAGTCATTCCCGCACTCAAGTTGATCCCTTCGGGCACTTTGTCCAGCTTGATCCGCACCGGAATCCGTTGCGCCAGTCGCACCCAATTGAATGTCGGTTCCACCTCTGCCAGTAACTGGCCGTCCGGTGTGGTATTGCGATCGGTTATCCCGCGGCTGATGCTTTCAACGTGCCCCTGCAACGCTTCCCCGGCGCTCATCAACCAGACTTTCACCGGGTCGCCGACCTTGATCCGTGGCAGCTTGGTTTCTTCGAAATAAGCCTGCACGTAAAAGGTTGAATCATCGATCAACGCCATCACCGGTTGCCCGGCATTCACATAATTGCCTTGAGCCAGACGCAGGTTGGTGATGTGACCATTGCGCGGCGCATGGATCTGGCTGCGCGCCAGGTTGATCTCTGCGACCTTGGCCTCGGCCTGTGCTTCACGCAGTTCACCACGGGCGATACCGGCATTGATTTGTGCGTTTTCCCGCAGTTCGGCGCTGATCGCTTGCGGCCCGAGGCTGGCGCGGCGGCTGGCTTCGCGTTCACGCAGGTTCAGTTGTTGCTGGCGGGTTTGCACCACCGCCTGGGCTTTTTCCAGGGCGGCTTCGAAACGGTCGCGATCGATACTCAACAACAGGTCCCCCGCCTTCACCTGCTGGTTATCGTAGGCCTTGAGCTCACGCACCCAGCCCGACACATCCGGCGCGATCACCACCACGTCGGCGCGAATACGTGCATCGCGGGTCCAGGGCGTGAGCATGTAGTACTGCCACAAATGCACGCCGGCAAATATCGCCACCGCCACCAGGCACAGGGTCAACGCGACACGTACGGGGGTACGCATATTCAGCTCCTTATAAAGGTCCGAGGACGACGGTGATCACGGTCAATACACAGACGTACAAGGCACAATCAAACAATGCTTCGTGCCAGACCCAACGACCAATCGGGGTCAGCCGCAACAACAGGCGCAAGGCGCCGGTCACCAGCAGCGCCAGCAGCACATAAATCAGAAACGGGCTGAGCAACACCCCGCCCACCGCCCACTCACGCAAGCCCATGGTTTGCCTCCTGTTGGCGGCACCAGGCGCGCCAGCTGTTCTGCAATTGCAGCACCGCGCCCCGGGCCAGTTTCACTGCATCACTCGAGGGCAAGGCGTAAAGGTTTTGCACGAAAGCCTCGCTGGCTTCGGCCAGCGCTTCGCCGCGATCTGGCGCCGGACCTTTTTTCAGGACGCTTTCCAGTTGCTCGAGGTATTGCTGTTGCGCTGTAGAAACCGGAACCTGCGCAACCGCCAGGCTCAGGCGCAGGTGCAGCAATTCATCGCCGATATCCAACCCGAGCAGCCCGTCATCCCAGCGGCTTCGCGCCGGCTCGGGCAACTCCGGATAATGCCGCGCCAATTGCAGCAAGCGGTCGGCCATGCGTCCGCCGAACCAGCTCTCGGCGCCGGCCAGATTGCGCCGGGTCAGGCGCACCAGATCGTCAAGGGTAGCCGCGAGCAATCGACGGCCATGCCACGCCGGGTTACGCAGGATCAACAGATGGAATGCGAGCACCGCCGCACCGACGCCGATGACCATGGCCTGGGCGCTGTTGAAGAACGTCGCGACGTCGAACTTCATCTGGTTGAGCGGAGCCACCAGCACAATGAAATGCAGGCAGAATGACGTGGCCGTAGCGCCGATCTGTGGCTTGGCCATGCCCAGCGCCCCGAAAAACAACGGCACGCCCATACCCATGCACAACATGGCAAAACTGCTCCATTGCGGCAGCAGAATTTGCCCGACGATGAACGCCGCCGGAATGGCCAGGAATATCCCGCGCATGAAACTCATGCCGATTTGCGCACCATTTTCCCGGCTGGCGAACAGGCTGCACACGACGCACGTCAACAACATCGCCCCCGCTGCCGCGGGCCAGGCGGTCGCCAGCCAGAAACTCGCAACCACCAGAAACGCCAAGGCACTGCGGGCGCCAAACACCAGGGCCAGCGACAGATCGCGGTGAGGTGTCAGCGTCTTGGGCGGCGCGACCGGATCACCGCCCTCCTCAACGGCGCTCAACGCCGCCGTCGCCGCCATGGCCGTATCCATCAGCAAGGTGAAACGCACCAGGCAGTAACTCTGTGCCGAACTGATCTGCGGGTCGTGGGACGCGTCGAGCAAACGCGGGCGCAGGGCATGCAACGTCGCAGGATCGGCGACTTTCAGCGCCTCCAGCACTTCGTTCATCCACGGTGACAACTGCGCCGACTCTTGCGGTTCCAACTGTTTCCACTGCCGGCGCACTGAACGGGCGATGCGCAGCAGCATCAACAATTTCTGGCTCAAACCGCTGATGGCGCGTGCCCGTTGCCGACCGAGAGGCCCTTCGAACCAGGCGTGTTCGCGTTGCGCGTCCACGGCAACGATTCGACCGAGAATTTCCAGCAAGCCTTTGCGTGCCTGTCCATCCCCGGCCAGTGTCGCCCGCGCGGCATTCATGCCACTTTGCCAGGCTCCTCGGGCCTGGTCCGACAGCTGTCTCTCGACCCGCAATGGCCAGAGCAAAGCACTGCTGGCGGTGGCGCAGATAATGCCCAGGCTGATTTCGGTGCAGCGTGCCACGGCTTGGTCAAATACGGTCAACGGATGATTGATGGCCGGCAGCGCGATGATCGCCACGGTGTACCCGGCCAGTACAAATGAATAGGACCAGGCACTGCGCAGTAATGTCGAACTGGCCGTACACAGTCCAAGCCACAATGCCAACGCCAGCAAAAACAGCCACGGTGTCTGGGCGAACAAGCCCATGAACACCACCGACATGATGGTTCCGACCAACGTCCCCAACAGCCGCGCCAAGCCTTTTTGCATCACCATGCCGGACAGTGGCTGCGCGACGATGAACGCAGTCATCAATGCCCAGGCCGGTTGCTCCAGGCCCCAGCGCAATGCCAGCCACAGCGCCACTCCTCCGCCGATCAAGGTCTTGATCGCGAACTGCAAGGCGCGGCGGTCAGGCGCGAACAACGCCTGCAAAGTAATGGGCACGAAAAGCACTCTTGAAAAGTCGTTTTAACGATAGTCGGCTTCAGGCCGGTCACTTGAAAAACAAATTATTAGCTAGCTATCTATACCCCGTCCAGCGCTAATTCCCGAGCACAAAAAAACGCCAGACTGGCTGGCGTTTTTGACAGCAAACGAACGCTTACGAACGTGCGCGCGCCTGGTTACGCAGGGCTTTTACCTGATCGTGGTTACGTTGCACGCCGTGGTACTGACGCTCAACGAGATCACGAATGCCCACCAGGTTGTGCTTGTTGATTTTCTCCATGGCATCGCGATACGCCTTCAGCGCATGGTCCTCGCCACGTTCGGCTTCATTGAGCACCGCTTCTTCATCCTTGCCGGTGAACATCGACTTCACATCGACCCAGCGACGATGCAGATCGCCACTGACGCTGGTGGACGTTTCCGGATCGCCGCCCATTGAACGCACCGCAGCCTGCAGCTCAGCGGCGGCGGTGCCACAGTCGGCAGCACGTTGCACAAACAAGGTTTTGAGTTCAGGGTGTTTGATGTCTTCGGCGCAAGTCTTGAACCCTTCCTGACCGTCCTTGCAGGTTTCAATCAGGTCATTGAGTACAGAAATCGCTTCTTTATTCATGTCGGTCATTTTTCAATTCCTTGCGGTTGATGAAAGATGACTTACTCATTGCAGGGCGCATGCCAGCTCAACAGACATAAATTTCCCTTTATTTTTCAATTAGTTACTGTTACAGCGAAAATCTGTATCCGTTTTTTTTGCATGATCTGTCAATTGGCCTGCATGCAGAATGCCTGTATTTTCCAGACCGAATGAATCAAGACGACTGCGTGATGAACCCTGAAAAGCTCGAACTGCTGATTACCCGGGAAATGCCCTTCGGCAAATACAAGGGACGGATCATTGCCGACCTGCCCGGCCCATACCTGAACTGGTTTGCCCGGGAAGGTTTTCCCCACGGCGAATTGGGTGGCTTGCTGGCCCTGATGCAAGAGATTGATCACATCGGCTTGTCGGAGTTGCTGGAACCCTTGCGCGCCAAGCATGGCAAACCTGCTCCACGCCACTGATCCACGCCCCCCGCCCCTGATTGAGTAAGCCCATGCCCGACAATACCCGCCGTGCCCGTGATGAAGCCTTTTGGCGGACCTTTGCCGATCGCTACGATCGGCAACCGGGACCGATCAATCTGGAAAACGGCTACTTCGGACGCATGTCGCGCACCGTGGTCGAGGAGTATCAGCGCAACATCGAGCTGATCAACCGCAGCAACTCGGTGTATGCGCGCCAGCGCTTCGAACAGGGCGACAGTGTGAAGATCCGCGCGCAGTTGGCCGGGCTGATCGGTGTACCTGCCGAAAGTGTCGCCCTGACCTGCAACGCGACGGATGGTTTGCAATCGTTGATCCGCAACTACAATCGCCTTCAACCGGGCGATCAAGTGCTGATCTGCGACCTGGAGTACGACACGGTCAAGGGCGCGATGCGCTGGCTGGCGCGTCATCGGGGTGTCGAGGTGATCGAGATCGACCATGGGCACCCTGCCAGTTTCGACAGTTTACTGGCCACCTATCGCGAGACCTTTGCACGCTACCCACGACTCAAGCTGATGGCCTTGACCCACGTCACTCACCGCACAGGCCTGGTGATGCCGGTGCAGGCGATTGCCGCCGCCGCCAGGGAGCATGGCATCGATGTGATCCTCGACGGCGCCCATGCACTGGGGCAACTGGAATTCGATCTCGAAGAGCTGGGCATCGCCTTCGCCGCCTACAACCTGCACAAATGGATCGGTGCACCGCTGACCCTGGGCTTTCTCTACATCGCCCCCGAGCGCCTGGCTGACATCGACCCGGACATGGAGGAGATGCATTTTCCGATCACCGACATTCGCGCTCGCACGTCTTACAGTACGCCGAACATCCCCGCGCTGCTGACCCTGCCGCTGGTGCTCGAAGAGCATTGGGCCATGGGTGGTGCCGCGGCCAAGGGGGCACGGCTCAACTACCTGCGCAACCTGTGGGTGCGCGCGGTACGTGGGCACCCGGGTATCGAAGTCATGACCCCGGATGATCCACGGTTGTACTGTGGCATCACCTCGATGCGCTTTACCGCCCATGCCGACCAACAGGCGATGGCCGAAAAACTGCTCAGCGACTACAACCTGTTTACCGTAGTGCGCAACGGCGCTGCCAGCGGTCCATGCATTCGCATTACGCCAGGGCTGACCAGCACTGCGGCGGACATGAACCGACTGGCTTCGGCGTTGGCGGAACTGGCCTGACGTCACACGGTGTATTTATCGAAGTCTTCCGGCTTGATCTGGGTCGACACTGCAAAGGTGTCGATGCCGATGGTCATGTGCCCGAAAAAACCGTCGTCCCTGGAGTCTCGAGAGAGGGTATGTACATTCAGGGTCGAGGCCTCGCCGCCCATGGTTGTGTAAAAGTGATCTTGCTCATTGCCCAGCGGTCGCACAGCCCGTCCGCTGTACTGCCGACTGCCAAGCACTGAACGCGAAGCCACTTCGGGAAAGTACAGCTGCCCCACCCAGGCGACGTGTCGTTCTTCCAGATAGTTGTTGCCCGAGGTGATTCGCACGGCCACATGAATGTGCAGGGTACGGCCGGCATAGAAACCCGGGTAGATGGTAGTGAAGCGCACGTTCCCCGCTTTATCAGTGAACTGAGCACCACGCAGGTACGTATCGTCGTCGGTTCTCGGGATTGCGCCGATGTCGCCGACATCGACTTCCAGGTCCGGATTGATCTTGCTCCAGCCTGAATAGGCGCCCCGCGCATTGCAGTGCCAGATATCCACCAGCGCATCGGTGACCGGTTGGCCAGTCATGGCATCGATGATTTGCAGGCGCAATACCAATGGGATGCCGTCGGCGCCTTCGCTGATATTGCGTCGAATCAGTTTGGGATTGCGAAAATAAGGGCCGGCGATTTGTTCCGGGGACAGCAGGCAAACGGGTGTATCGGTAATGTTGGCGTCCATGACGTTCTCTCTTCCATAAGATCAACGCAGGCTAGCACTGGCCGCTTTTCCGGATGCGGTAACTATGTATCGCAGGATGTCTTGACGCCGGTTTTCATCAGGCAAAAAAAAACGGTGCACCGACCAAGCGCACCGTAAAGCCGTAGAACACACAACGAAGTGTCGGGTGAAGCGATCAGTCCAGCAGCGCCAGTGCCTCGGCGGTGCATTCCTGAATGCGGGCCCAGTCGCCGTTCTTGATCCACTCAGGATCAAGCATCCAGCTACCGCCCACGCACATGACGTTCTTCAACGCCATGTAGCTCTTGATATTGGCCGGGCCCACGCCGCCGGTCGGGCAGAATTTCACTTCGCCGAACGGACCGCCCAAGGCCTTGATAGCGGCAACGCCACCGCTGACTTCCGCCGGGAACAACTTGAAGCGGCGATAACCCAGACCATAGCCTTCCATGATGCCCGAGGCATTGCTGATGCCTGGCAGCAACGGGATCGGACTGGCAACGCTGGCTTCCAGCAGGTCACGGGTGATGCCTGGCGTAACGATGAACTGCGAGCCCGCCGCTTCTGCCGCGGCCAGCATGTGGCGATCGAGCACGGTGCCGGCACCGGTCATCAACTCCGGACGCTGTTCGCGCAGGATCTGGATGGCCTTGAGGCCGAACTGCGAACGCAGCGTCACTTCCAGCGCGGTCAGGCCACCCGCCGCGAGGGCATCGGCCAGCGGCAGCACGTCCTGCTCGCGGGCGATGGTAATCACCGGCAGGATCCGCGCCTTGGCGCAGAGGCTGTCGATCAGGGCAACTTTATCCGCCATGGAAACGGTCGGGGATGGGATTGTCATAGCGGCTGTTCCTTGGCTCATGGGCACCAGTAAATCTCTAACGTAGGTTGCAGAAACGCGCGAATCGGCATTGCGGCGACATCGTCACCGGCCAGTGCGGTACTCAGGGTGGTCAGCTTGGACTGACCGGAAATCGATAGAACCTTGTGCTTGGCCGAAGCCAGCAGCGCACGGCTCATGGTCAGGCGCTGATGCGGCACGGTCGGTGCGAGCATTGGATAGCAACGACGGCTACCGTCGGCCTGCAAGGCCTCGGCAAGCTTCGGACTGTTGGGGAACAGCGAGGCGGTGTGACCGTCATCGCCCATGCCCAGTACCAGCACGTCGATCACCGGCAACTCGGAGAGCAAACGGTCAGCCTGCTCTGCCGCCTGTTCCAGGTTGGCGCTGGCGCTATACAGGCTCAGAAACTGAGCCTTGGCCGCCGGGCCTTGCAACAGGTATTTCTTGATCAGGCCGGCATTGCTGTCGGCATGCTCGACCGGCACCCAACGCTCGTCAGCCAGGCTGATCACGACGTTGGACCAGTCCAGTTTCTCCTTGGCCAGGTGCTGGAAAAATGCCACCGGACTGCGGCCACCGGACACCACCAGGGTCGCAGTGCCCTGGGTGTCGATCGCGTCGCTCAGTTGTTTCGCCACGCTCAGCGCCAGGCCTTCGGCCAACAGCGTCGGGCTCTTGAACTCATGGGCGCTTACACCCTGAGGCAGTTTCAAATCAGATATCGCCATACCACGACCTCCCATCCCGCGTAATCAGTGCAATGGAGCTCATCGGCCCCCAGGACCCTGCCGCATACGGCTTGGGCGCATCACCGGATTTCTTCCACCCGGCGATCAACTGGTCACACCACTTCCACGCGGCTTCGATTTCATCTTTACGGACAAACAGGTTCTGATTGCCGCGCATCACTTCCAGCAACAACCGCTCGTAGGCGTCGGGAATCCGCGCGCTGCGATAGGTATCGGAAAAATTCAGCTGCAACGGACCGCTGCGCAGCTGCATGCCTTTGTCCAGGCCTTGATCCTTGGTCATCACGCGCAAGGAAATGCCTTCGTCCGGTTGCAGGCGGATAATCAGCTTGTTGCTGATTTGCAGGCGCTGCTCGGGGGCGAAGATGTAGTGCGACGGTTCCTTGAAGTGGATGACGATCTGCGACAGTTTTTGCGGCATGCGCTTGCCGGTGCGCAGATAGAACGGTACGCCGGCCCAGCGCCAGTTGCGGATATCGGCACGCAGGGCGACAAAGGTTTCGGTGTCGCTCTGGGTGTTGGAATTGGGTTCTTCCAGATAACCCGGCACTGCTTTGCCTTCGCTGTAGCCGGCGATGTATTGGCCGCGCACCACCTGGGTGGTCAGGCCTTCCGGGCTAATGGGCGCCAGTGCCTTGAGCACTTTGACTTTCTCGTCGCGGATGCTGTCGGCGGACAGGTCGGCCGGTGGGTCCATGGCGATCAGGCAGAGCAATTGCAGCAGGTGATTCTGGATCATGTCCCGCAGCTGGCCGGCCTTATCGAAGTAGCCCCAGCGGCCTTCGATCCCGACCTTCTCGGCCACGGTGATTTCCACGTGGGAAATGTAATTCTGGTTCCACTGGGTTTCGAACAGGCTGTTGGCAAAACGCAGGGCGATCAGATTCTGGACAGTCTCTTTGCCCAGGTAATGGTCGATGCGGTAGGTGCGGTTTTCCGGGAAGAACTGCGCCACGGCATCGTTGACCTTGCGCGAGGATTCCAGGTCCGAACCGATGGGTTTTTCCAGCACCACGCGGGTGTTTTCCGCCAGGCCGACCTTCGCCAGGTTCTCGCAGATCGCGCCGTACACCGCTGCCGGCGTAGCAAAATAGGCGATGACCCGCTGGGCACTGCCTGCCGCTTCGGCCAGGGCCACATAGTCTTCGGGTCTGAGGAAATCGACGTGCAGATAGCTCAGGCGTGCGAGAAAACGTTCGACGACGGCTTCGTCCAGATCTTTGGCACCCACGTAGCGGCGCAGCTCGGAGGCGATGAACGCCAAATGCTCCTGCTCGCTGCCGGGCTCACGGGCCAGCGCGATGATCCGCGTGTCCTCGTGCAATAGGCCTGCACCGTCGAGTTGATAAAGCGCAGGAAACAGCTTGCGCAAGGCCAGATCGCCAAGGGCGCCAAACAAGGCAAAGGTGCACGGTTCAACCGTAATCGAGAGCATGATGTTTGTTCTTTTATCAAGTTAAGCTACAAATACCTTTTTTCAAGGCATCACTCAAGGGAAAATGTAGTAATAACCACAACATTTTCGCAAAATACAGATTCCGAGTGGTGGTCGGTCGGAGCCATCAGTAGGATAGGCCACCGTTATGGGCCACACCAAAGGCCCTTTTTGCATTAGCCGCGCGCTTATCGGCGCTGGTGAATCAAGGAAACTCATATGGACCGCGTGCGAAATTTACTGGAACAGATCCAGAATCGCCTTGAAGAGCTGAACAAGGCCGAGCGCAAAGTCGCCGAGGTGATCCTGCTCAACCCGCAGCAGGCCACCCGTTTCAGCATCGCCGCCCTCGCCCAGGCCGCTTCGGTCAGCGAGCCGACGGTCAACCGTTTCTGCCGTTCGTTCGGCGTCAGCGGCTACCCCGAGCTCAAGCTGCAATTGGCGCAAAGCCTGGCCAGCGGCGCGGCGTATGTCAGCCGCGCAGTGGAGGCCGATGACAACCCGGAGGCCTACACGCAGAAAATCTTCGGCAGCGCCATCGCGTCCCTGGACAGCGCTTGCCAGGCACTGGACCCGAACCTGATCAGCCGCGCCGTCGACCTGTTGATCCAGGCGCGGCAGATCCACTTTTTCGGTCTCGGCGCTTCGGCCCCGGTGGCACTGGATGCGCAGCACAAGTTCTTCCGTTTCAACCTGGCCGTGACTGCCCACGCCGACGTGCTGATGCAACGCATGATTGCCTCGGTGGCGCACACCGGCGAGTTGTTCGTGATCATTTCCTACACCGGCCGCACCCGCGAACTGGTGGAAGTGGCGCGCATTGCCCGGGAGAACGGCGCTTCGGTGCTCGGCTTGACCGCGGAAAACTCACCATTGGCCAAAGCCAGTACCTTGAGCCTGAACATTCCATTGCCGGAAGACACCGACATCTACATGCCGATGACGTCGCGGATCATTCAACTGACCGTGCTCGACGTGCTCGCAACTGGCATGACCCTGCGACGCGGAGTGGATTTCCAGCCGCATTTGCGCAAGATCAAAGAGAGTTTGAATGCCAGCCGGTATCCGGTGGGTGACGAATTCAACTGATCCGAAATCTGCGCTGACCGGTCAGGCCTCATCGCTGGCAAGCCAGCTCCCACAGTGTCCGCGCCGAACCTGAAATGCTGATTGTTCCCACGCTCCGCGTGGGAACACAGCCCGTGACGCTCCGCGTCACTGGACGCGGAGCGTCCCTTGAGGCATTCCCACGCAGAGCGTGGGAACGATCCCCATTAAGCCGCCACCCGCGCCTGCAAACTCAAATGCGCCCGCTCCCCCGGTTTCAGGCACAGGCCATCGGTGCCGCCGCTGGCCGCTTCCACGCAAACGAATTCAGATATCTCGTTCCAGCTCACCCCAAGCAACGGTCGTGATCCCGGATGCCACACCACCGTGTCAGCCGTATCGCCGGTATCGATGCACAACGCCCGATCCCAGGCGTGATCGTTAAGCTGCAACTCCCCGTCATGCTGAAACACCCGCTGGCATCCGCCATCGACCCGCAACTCGCCTTCCTGTTGGCAAATCTGTCGGTTCAACTGGTCGTAACCTTGCGCGCCTTCGAGCCCAGACAGCGCTACCTCACCGACATCGCCAATACGCCAGTAAGCGTGCAAAGCCTGGCTCAACTGGCATGGCATGTCGTCCTGATGCTCGGTACTCAAACGCAACTCCATGCGTTCCCCCAGGTGTGCATGCAGGTCCACTTGCCAGTCGCAGAGTTCAAGTTGCCAGTGCAAACGCACGCCATCCTCGTCACTGCTGCTATCGATCAGCTTCCAGTCGAGCAACCGCGCCCAACCATGGGACGGCCAGGCATTTTCGCTCGGATGACGGCCATACCATGGCCAGCACACCGGCACGCCACCACGGATCGCGCCCACCTGCGGCCACTTCGCCGCACACCACAGCCAGGGTTTCTGCCCCTTGGGCTGGAAGTGCAACAACTGCGCGCCCTGGCGACTGAATACCGCCTGACACAGCGGGTGATCAATGACCAACACGTCGCGCTTCTGATAGCGCTCCCAGGCAAACACCGGTCGTTCGCGCAAGGATTTGAAGAAGCGTTGTAGCGGATGCTCATGCATGTGCCACGGTCCTGAAAATCATCTGTCAGCGGGGTGCGCGGCCCTCCAAAAAAAAGCGGACAGCCTTGGCCGTCCGCAAAATGCGCACAGAGAGGAGCTTATCGCAGTCGCGTTAGAACACCGACTGAATTTTCAGACCGGCCACCAGCGCGTTGTCGACTTCATCCACACCGCCCGGGTGGGTGATGTATTGCAAGTTAGGACGCACGGTCAGCCAGTTGGTGACGTGGAAACCGTAGTTAAGCTCGTAGTTGTACTCGGTCTCACGCAGTGGCGAGAACAGTGGATCGTTGTAGTCGCTGACGCCATTGGCGGCGTTGGTCAGCTCGGCGTTTTTCTTCACGTCATCGTTGACATGGATGCGGGCGAAACCGATACCGAGGTCATCTTTCGGACGTGCATCGAACGGGCCTTTATACACGAACATCAGCGACTGGTAGTTGTCGACGATGTTGGTGTCCTTGTCGTGGAACGTCGCGTTGGCGGCGATGTTCAGACCGCGAGTGGCGTCACCGTTGTGGCTGGTGAGTTGCTGTTGCGCCACGAACCAGTAGCCGTGCTTGCTGCTGTGGCTGCGATAGGCATTGCCGCTGGTGGCCGCATCATTGCCGTTGTCATCCTCACGAACGTCATCGGCGCTGGCGGTGCTTTTGTAGTAACCGACACGGTATTCGCCCGGCAGGTTGCCAGGGTTGGGCAGCCACACCAGTTCAACCGGCAGGACGGTGCCTTTGGTACCACTGCCGCTGAGCTTGAAGCCGTTGCCGTGCTCCAGTTGCGACGGGTTCTGGTTGTACGCGCCGATCTGCGCATACCACTCAGGCGAGATGTTGTACTTCACGCGGATCGCCGCCTGGCTGACCGGCCAGTTGTACCAGATGTTGGTGGCCCAGTTACCCACTTGGGAACCGCAGAATGCCAGGTTCTGGAATTCGCACGGGAAGGTGTTGAAATCTTCACCCTCACCGAAGTAACCGGCCTTGACGTCGAGTTTGTTGTCGAAGAACTGATGCTTGATCCACAGTTGGGTCAGACGCACCATGTGGCCTCGGCCGTAGACTTCCTGGGACGAACTCAGGGTGCCGGCCCGCGGGTCGCCGACGCGGTCGTTGGAAATGTTTTCGCCGTTACGGTTGGTCAGCTGGATCTTGGCCTGGGTGTTATCCCAACCGAACAGCTTTTCCAGGTCCAGCGCCGCGCCCAGACCAAACTGGTCACTGTAGCGCGCGGTCTTGTCGTCGTTGAAACCGCCATGCAGGTTGCCACCGACTTCACCGACGTAGTCCATCTTGATGTCGATGCCCTGCTCGATCAGCTTGGTACGCTCGCCACCCCAATCACCGGTCATCCATTCCGAATCGGCGCTGAACGCGTCAGCCGCGTGCACGCTACCGGCCAGCATCATTGCCGCAACGGCTGACAACTGGCAGATAAGCTGAGCACTGTTGTTCTTCTTCATCCCTACTTCCTCGTTTTATTGTTATTAACTTTTCTTTTTCCAACGCGGTTACATCAGTTGCGGCGGATGACAGGCCATCCGCCACGGATTCCCCCTGTGGAGATGGGCTTTTGTGTGGGAGCTGGCTTGCCAGCGATGGCATCACCTCGGTTCGACGTCAAAACCAGTCGCCTGCATCGCTGGCAAGCCAGCTCCCACAAAAATCCATTCCCACCTATGATCTTCAGCGGCCTTTGAACTGGGCGACGTTGGCAGCGTGCGCCTCGGTTTTCGGCACACCGGCAACCCCCAAGCGCTCGCCGGTCTTGGCATCGAACAGCAGCACTTTCGCCGGATCGAATTGCAGGGTCAGGGTCTCGCCGACTTGCGGCGCCACGTCCGGGGCCAAGCGGCAGCAGACCTTGGTGTCGTTGAGATTGACGAAAACGAGAGTGTCCGGGCCGGTTGGCTCGGTAACCTGGACCTCGGCGCGAATGGTCGGCAAACCATTGGCTTCACCGTTGGCCAGTACGATCTGCTCCGGGCGCATGCCGAGAATCACTTCGCGATCCTCGAGACCGGCGTCCTGGATGCCCAGCGGCAATTCGCAACGGGCCTGGCCACTGTCGAGCAGCGCCACCAGACGACCGTCCTTGCGCTGCAACCGCAGCGGGATGAAGTTCATCGGCGGCGAACCGATGAAGCTCGCCACGAACAGGTTGGCCGGGTCGTTGTAGATCTCTTTCGGTGTACCGAACTGCTGGATGATCCCGTCCTTCATCACCGCCACCTTGTCGCCCAGCGTCATCGCTTCGATCTGGTCGTGGGTCACGTAGACCGTGGTGGTTTTCAGGCGCTGGTGCATCAGTTTCATTTCGGTGCGCATCTCGACCCGCAGCTTGGCGTCGAGGTTGGACAGCGGTTCGTCGAACAGATAAATCTTCGGTCGGCGCGCCAGGGCACGGCCCATCGCCACGCGCTGTTGCTGACCGCCGGAGAGCTGGCCCGGCTTGCGATTGAGCAGGTGCTCGATCTGCAACAGCTTGGCCACGCGGGCGACTTCTTCGTCGATCGCCGACTGGCTCATCTTGCGGATTTTCAGGCCGAACTCGATGTTCTCGCGCACGCTCATGGTCGGGTACAGCGCATAGGACTGGAACACCATGGCGATGTCGCGATCCTTGGGGCTCATGCCGCTGACGTCCTGGTCGCCGATCATGATCGCGCCGCCGGTGATGGTTTCCAGACCGGCGATGCAGTTCATCAGGGTCGACTTGCCGCAGCCCGACGGGCCGACAAGGATCAGGAACTCACCGTCCTTGATCGACAGTTCGATGTTCTTCAGGGTGTCCGGCAAGCCGGCGCCGTAGGTCTTGTTTACATTGCGAAGTTCGAGCGTAGCCATGATTACCCCTTGACTGCGCCGGCCGTGAGCCCGCGCACGAAATACTTGCCTGCGACCACATAGACCAGCAGGGTCGGCAGCCCGGCGATCATCGCCGCTGCCATATCAACGTTGTATTCCTTGGCGCCGGTGCTGGTGTTGACCAGGTTGTTCAGCGCCACCGTGATCGGTTGCGAATCACCGCTGGAGAACACCACGCCGAACAGGAAGTCGTTCCAGATCTGGGTGAATTGCCAGATCAGGCAGACCATGATGATCGGCGTCGACATCGGCAGAATGATCCGGCGAAAGATGGTGAAGAAACCCGCACCGTCGAGGCGCGCAGCCTTCACCAGCGCATCCGGAATGCTGATGTAGTAGTTACGGAAGAACAGCGTGGTGAACGCCAGGCCGTAGACCACGTGCACGAACACCAGGCCCGTGGTGGTACTTGCCAGGCCCATCTTGCCGAGGGTGAACGAGGCCGGCAGCAGGACGGTCTGGAACGGCAGGAAGCAACCGAACAGCAGCAGGCCGAAGAACAGCTGCGAACCACGGAAACGCCACATCGACAGCACGTAACCGTTCAAGGCACCGATGGCCGTGGAGATCAGCACCGCCGGAACGGTGATCTTGATCGAGTTCCAGAAGTAACCATCAACCGTGGCCCAGGCCTTGACCCAGCCGATGCCGCTGACCACGGTCGGCCAGCTCAGCAGATTGCCGGTGCTGATGTCTTCCGGGGTCTTGAAGCTGGTCAACAGCATGACCACCAGCGGTATCAGGTAAAGCAGCACAGCCAGGATGAGCACCGCGTAGATCGCGATGCGACTCAGGCTGATGGCAGGTTTGGCAGCGAGACTAGTCATGACGCTTGGTCCTCAGCTCGGAGTACAGGTAAGGCACGATGATTGCGAGAATCGCACCGAGCATCAGAATCGCACTGGCCGAGCCCATGCCCATCTGGCCGCGACTGAAGGTGAACGAATACATGAACATCGCTGGCAGGTCCGAGGAGTAACCCGGGCCGCCGGCCGTCATCGCCGCCACCAGGTCGAAACTCTTGATCGCAATGTGCGCCAGAATCATCACGGCACTGAAGAACACCGGACGCAGGCTTGGCAGCACAACTTTCCAATAGATGCGCGGCATGCTCGCGCCATCGATCTGCGCGGCACGGATGATCGATTGATCAACACCCCGCAGGCCGGCGAGGAACATCGCCATGATGAAACCCGAGGCTTGCCAGACAGCGGCAATCACCAGGCAATAGACCACGCGATCCGGGTCGATCAACCAGTCCAGGCGGAAGCCTTCCCAGCCCCAGTCACGCAACAATTTGTCCAGGCCCATGCCGGGGTTGAGCAGCCACTTCCATGCGGTACCGGTGACGATCATCGAGAGCGCCATCGGGTACAGGTAAATGGTGCGGATGAAACCTTCGCGCCGGATGCGCTGGTCGAGGAACACCGCCAGCAGCACGCCGATCACCAGGGTGATGCCGATGAACATGCCGCCGAACAGCGCCAGGTTCTTGCTCGCCACCCACCAGCGGTCGTTGTCGAACAGCCGCGCGTATTGCGCCAGCCCTGCCCACTTGTAATTGGGCAGGAACGTCGAGGTCGTGAACGACAGAATGAACGTCCACAGGATGTAGCCATAGAAGCCCACCAGAACGATGAACATGCTCGGCGCCAGCACCAGTTTTGGAAGCCAGCGCTGCAATGCATCGAACGGCGAGGCCTTGCTGAACACAGCAACAGAACTCATGGGAAGATCCAGTACGAGGAATAAAAACTTCAGACGATCCCGGTAGGAGCGGCTTCTGTGGGAGCTGGCTTGCCAGCGATCGCATCACTCGGGTGCAACTGTTGAACCGAGGTGCCTGCATCGCTGGCAAGCCAGCTCCCACAAAAAATGGCTGCTACAGGGGGGCAGGTAAGGACGACCTTATTTGGCCGACTGAACCGCCGCGCCCAGTTTCTTGGCCGCATCGGCCGGGTCGGCTTTCGGGTCGTTGATGAAGTTGGTCACGACATCGAAGAACGCACCCTGTACCGCCAGCGTGGTCGCCATGTTGTGCGCCATGCTCGGCTGCAGGCCGCCGGACTTGGCGTCAGCCAGGAAGTCCTTGGCTGCCGTCTGGGCGCACGAGTCGAAACCGTACTTGCCCATGTCGGCCAGCATGTCGTTGCGCACCGGGATCGAACCTTTGTTGATGCTGAAGACTTTCTGGAAGTTTTCACCCAGCACGACTTTGGCGATGTCCTGCTGACCGGCAGCGGTGCCTTTGTCTTTCTGCTTGAACACCGCCAGCGAGTCGATGTTGTAAGTGAACGCCTTGTCGGTGCCCGGGAACGCTACGCACTCGTAGTCCTTGCCGGCGACTTTCCCGGCGGCGGTCCATTCGCTCTTGGCCCAGTCACCCATGATCTGCATGCCGGCCTTGCCGTTGATGACCTTGGCCGCTTCCAGGTTCCAGTCCTGACCTTTGCCGTCGGCATCCATGTAGGTCGCGACTTTCTTCAGCTCGGTCAGCGCCTTGACCATTTCCGGACCGGTCAGCGCCTTGTTGTCCAGATCGACCAGGGCTTTCTTGTAGCCATCAACGCCCATGACCGACAGCACGACAGCTTCGAACACGGTGCTGTCCTGCCATGGCTGACCGCCGTGGGCCAGCGGGATGAAGCCAGCAGCCTTGAGCTTGTCGCCAGCGGCGTAGAATTCTTCGAGGGTGGTCGGGTTCTTGGTGATACCGGCTTTCTTGAAGACTTCCGGGTTGATCCACAGCCAGTTCACCCGGTGAATATTCACCGGCACGGCCACGTAATCACCCTCGTACTTCACGGTATCGGAGACTTTCTTGTCGAGCAGGCTGTCCCACTTCTCTGCTTTGGCAACGTCTTCGAGCACGTCGGTGTCGAGCAGACCGGTCGACGCCCACTCCTGGATGTCCGGCCCCTTGATCTGCGCAACGCCTGGCGGGTTGCCGGCAACGGCGCGGCTTTTCAGCACGGTCATGGCCGTCGCACCGCCACCGCCGGCCACGGCGCCGTCTTTCCAGGTAAAACCGTCTTTTTCGACTTGGGCCTTGAGCACATCAACGGCGGCTTTTTCACCACCGGATGTCCACCAGTGCACGACTTCGACCGAACCTTTGGATTCGGCAGCGGAAACACTGAGCGGCAGCATTGCGAGCGGGAACAGGGAGGCGACAGAAATGACAGTAGCGAGGCGAGAAATCGCATTCATCTGAGATGTACCTTTCTTGTTGTTATGCATGCAAGTCTGGTGCTTGCGCTGCACAGGAGTTTAAACAGGACGCCTCCCCTCGCAGGTAACGAAGGGACGCGCGAATGTCACCGCATGGTTACACAGAACCGCCCTGGGACATTTGCGCCAGAGCCGTTGCCATACTGGGCGACAACGGTAGTCGAGGGATCAGCACGGCTTGCCAGGCGTGATACAGATCCGGTTTGCCCGGCCAGATATCAGCACTAGGGCGATTCAGCGGATCGAGTTCGTGATGCCAGCTGCCGTCGCATCGGTCGATGAAAAAACTGTCACAGAATTCCCAGAACAGTCGGTACCAGCGCTCGAATTGTTCATCACCGGTACGCTGCAACAAGGCGCTGGCGGCGGCACTGGCTTCGCAATGAGTCCAGTGCAGGCGATGGCGGACCACTGCTTTGTTGTCCCAGTCGAGGGTGTAGACAACGCCCGCTGCACCGTCGACATCCCAGCCGTGCAGGCAATTTTGCTCGAAGAGTTTTTGCGCGTCGGTGGCCAGCCATCCGGGTGTCAGCATGCCGGCCTGCACTCGCGCCGCTTCGAGATGCAGGAGCAACCGCGCCCATTCGAATCCATGGCCCGGCGTGGTGCCGTAAGGACGGAAACCATCGGCCGGGTTGTCGTGGTTGTACTCACGCAGCGGCTGCCAGTCGCGGTCGAAATGCTCGATCACCAGGTAGTCGTTGGCAGCGGCATGGCCGTGGATCACTCGCTCGACGATACGCTGCGCACGGCACAGCCAGCGGTTGTCGTCAGTGACATCGGCCAGGGCGAGAAAGGCTTCGGTGGCGTGCATGTTGCTGTTCGCGCCGCGATACGACTCCTCTTCGCTCCAGTCGCGATTGAAGGACTCGCGCATGGCGCCCTCCTCCTCACTCCAGAAGTAGGTGTCGATAATGTCGATGGCGTCATCGAGCAACGCTTGTGCGCCGGGACGCTGGGCGACTAACGCGGAACTGGCGGCCAGCGCGACAAAGGCATGCAGATAGGCATTCTTGCCGGTGTTGCCGTCGCGGTGTTCGGCCACCGCAAACCAGCCACCGTGCACGACATCGCGCAACGGTCCGCGCAGAGCTTCGACGCCATGATCGACCAGCGCTGCAAACCCCGGCAGGCCTTGAATGTGGGCCATGGCGAAGCTGTGGGTCATGCGTGCGGTGATCATGGTTTGCGCTTGCGCATTGGCCGCAAGGTGACCTTTTTCATCGAGGTTACCGAAGCCTTCGGGAAGCTTCGAAGCTTTGGCGAACGCCAACAGGCGCAACCCTTCGGTGGCGAGCCATTGCTGATGGGCAGGTGCGTTCAGCCAACTGCTGAAGGCAGGTTGGAAGCTGTGCATGGAGGACCTTTTTTGTTGTTATGACTGAGGGCCAGCATAAACAACGGGCAGTGGCGGGCTTGTAACGAAGGGGCCGGGTTTTGTCACCAGCCTGTGACATTTGCTTTGCATTCATCGCGAGCAAGCTTTGCTCCTACAGTGCGCGGTGCCTGTAGGAGCAAAGCTTGCTCGCGATGAACGATAACGCGGTCGTCAGTCTAGACTTCGAGGCAATTGAAGGGTTACGCGCAACCCGCCCTCACGCAAATTCTGCAGGCTGACTTCACCACCATGGCTATGGGCAATGTTGCGGGCGATTCCCAGCCCCAGGCCATACCCCTGCTGCTGCCCGGCCAAACGAAAGTGCGGCTCGAACACCTGCTCCAGCCGCTGCTCCGGGACCCCCGGCCCTTCATCATCGACGTGCAAAACAAACGCACTGTCGTCGTCATCGATGTGCAGATGCGCGTTCTGCCCGTACTTGAGGGCATTGTCGATCAGGTTGCCGATGCAGCGCTTGAGCGCCAATGGCTTGCCCGGATACGCCGCCAGCGCCCGCCCCTGCTGGGTCACGCGGCCATTGCCGTTGGGTGCCAGATACGGTTCCACCAGACAATCGAGCACATGATTGAGATCCACCGGCTCGATGTTCTCGTGGATGTCGGTGTCTTTCACGCATTGCAGCGCGCCTTTGACCAGCAGCTCCAGCTCATCCAGATCACGGCCGAACTTGGCTTGCAGCTTTTCGTCTTCGAGCAGTTCGACGCGCAGGCGCAAGCGGGTAATCGGTGTGCGCAAATCGTGGGAAATCGCGCTGAACAACTGGCTGCGTTCAGTCAGGTAACGGCTGATGCGCTCGCGCATGGTGTTGAAGGCGCGACCGACTTCGACCACTTCACTGCCGCCACCCTCGGCCACCGGCTCGACGTCGGCGCCCAGCGACAAATCCCGCGCGGCCCGCGCCAGGCGCTTGAGCGGACGGCTCTGCCAGTGCACCAACAGACCGATGAACAACAGCAGGAAACCGCTGGTGAGTACGATGAACCACACCTGCTGCGCCGGCAGGCCTTGTTCTTCGAGGCTGGTGTAGGGCTCGGGCAGCAGCGAGGCGATGTACAACCATTCGCCGGGTGCCATCTGGATTTGCGTGACCAGCACGGGCGGATTAACCGGCTCCAGGGTCAGCGCGTAATGCGCCCAGGAGCGTGGCAGCTCGTCGAGCTTCAGGCCGGCGTTGAAAATCCGCAGATCCTCGGGGCTGACGAAGGTCACCGAAATATCGGTGTCATGGCCAAGGGACTGGCGCAACACTTCGTCCACCGCGTTGATCACCGCTTCCTTGCGCGGGGTGATTGGCAGCACGTCCATGCCCAGGGGTTTGTCATTGAGCGTCACCACGAATCGCGTACCGCCCATGCTACGCAACTGGTCGAGCACCAACGGCCGAAACGCCACGGGCAACGAACGGAAGTAACTCACGCTGGCGGTCATCGAATGGGCAAGGCTGCGGGCGCTGGTGACCAGGCCTTCAAGCTGGGTAGCACGCAATTGCGAGACCCAGATCACGCTCGATAACGTCTGGGCGAACAGCACCGCCAGCAGGGTCAGCAGCAACATGCGCCCCAACAGCGAGCGCGGCACCGGCACGCGCCCTGCGAGTTTGCGCAGGGATTCAGTGACCATTGCTGGCAATCACATTGGCTGCCAGTTGATAACCGCTGCCACGCACAGTGCGAATCAGCCGGGGCGGTTTCTCGGTGTCGCGCAGACGCTGGCGCAATCGGCTCACCGCCATGTCGACAATGCGGTCGAGCGGCATCAGTTCACGACCGCGGGTGGCGTTGCCGATGGTGTCGCGGTCGAGGATTTCCTGGGGGTGATCGAGGAACAGTTTCAGCAAGGCGAAATCGGCGCCGGACAGAATCACTTCTTCACCGTCGATGTGAAACAGCCGGTGGCTGACCATGTCCAGCCGCCAGTCATCGAAGGCCAGCACTTCCCCACCGCTGCGCTCCTGGCCGAACTGCGCACGACGCAGCAACGCCTTGATGCGCGCCTGCAGTTCGCGAGGGCTGAAGGGTTTGCCCAGGTAATCGTCCGCGCCCAGCTCCAGGCCGATCACCCGGTCAGCCTCGTCGGAGCTGGCGGTGAGCATGATGATCGGCACCTGAGCCCGCCGCGGGTGCTGACGAATCCAGCGACACAAACTGAAACCGTCTTCGTCCGGCAACATCACATCGAGGATCACCAGATCACTGGGTTCGTCATTCAAGGCCTGGCGAAAACCGGCGCCATCGGGCGTGGTACGTACCTGAAACCCGGCGCGGGTCAGGTAGGTGTCCAGCAACTCGCGTATCTCTTGATCGTCATCGACCAACAAAATCGACTTGTTGACTGAGCTCACTTCGAAGGCATCCTTGTTGTTGGAATTGGGGCGGATTATGCCTGAGCAAAAACAGATGGCGTACGAGCTTTTGTGGCGAGGGAGCTTGCTCCCGCTGGGCTGCGAAGTGGCCCCGCTGTTTTGCCAGGACATCGTGCTTGCCGAATTTGCGACTGCTGCGCAGCCGAGCGGGAGCAAGCTCCCTCGCCACAGATTACTTATGTCACAACAGGGTGTGCCTGTTCGAGGGCCACACCGGCGCCTACTAGCCCGGAATACGGTGCCGTCACCAGCCACACCGGAATCCCCTTGAAGTAATCGCTCATGCACCCCTTGTCGGCGAAGCATCTTGCGAAACCGCTTTCGAGGAAGAAATCGGCAAAGCGTGGAATCACCCCGCCCACGATGTACACGCCACCGCGCGCACCGGTAGTAAGTACGTTGTTGCCGGCCACCCGACCGAGCCAGCAGCAGAACTGCTCAAGCACTTCCACCGCAATCGGGTCTCCCGCCAGACCGGCAGCGGTGATCGCTTCCGGTGTCTCAAGCACCGGCTCATGCCCGTCCACCGCACAGATTGCCCGATAAACCCGTGGCAAGCCGCCGCCGCTCAATGCCGTTTCAGCGCTGACATGCCCGATTTCATTGAAGATGTGCTGCCACAGTTGAGTCTCGCGAGGGCTGCTCAGCGGCAAGTCGACGTGACCACCCTCCCCCGGCAGCGCGGCAAATCGGCCTTCGCCGAGATCGAGCAAAGTGCCGACGCCCAACCCCGTGCCGGGACCGATCACCACCGCCGGCCGCAACGGCTCCGGCGTGCCTTCGCAGACCACGCGGAATTCGCCGGGCTGCAAACGGGTCATGCCCAGCGCCATGGCCGAAAAATCGTTGACCAGCAACAGCTGATCCACCAGCAAGGTCTGGCAAAAGATCTTGCGGCTCAAACGCCAGTGGTTGTTGGTGAACTTGAATTCATCGCCGCTCACCGGGCCGGCCACCGACAGGCACACCGAACCGATGGCCCCCGGTGCCAGGCCGAGCCCGCTCAGGTAAAGGCTGATTGCCTGTTCCGGATTGGCGAAATCTGCTGTCGCCAACACCTGGACCGATTCCAGCTGCTGGTTTTTCCACAACGCGAAACGTGCGTTGGTCCCACCGATGTCACCGACCAAAGCCAGTTTCAATTAAGCGTCTCCAGGGCAGAAGTAAAGGCGCTGGCGCCCTGCTCCGCCGAGCTGAAGGCCATGCGCATGAAACCAAACAGTTCGCGACCGGTGCCGATGTTGTTACCCAACAGGCCTTTGGCCGGTGTGCGCGCTGCGAATTCTTCGGCGTCCACCTTAAGCTCCAGGGTGCCTTTGACGCCATCGACGCGGATGATATCGCCCTCTTGCACCCGCGCCAAAGCGCCGCCGACATAAGCTTCGGGGCTGACGTGAATCGCTGCCGGGATTTTCCCCGACGCGCCGGACATGCGCCCGTCGGTCACCAGCGCAACCTTGAAGCCGCGATCCTGCAGCACACCGAGGAACGGCGTCATCTTGTGCAGTTCCGGCATGCCGTTGGAGCGCGGCCCCTGGAAGCGCATCACCGCGACAAAATCCTTCTCCAGCAATCCGGCCTTGAACGCATCCGCCAGGTCCTGCTGATCCTGGAACACCATTGCCGGCGCTTCCACAATCTGGTTTTCCAGCGCCACGGCGGACACCTTCATCACGCCGCGACCGAGGTTGCCTTCCATCACGCGCAAACCGCCTTCTGGCGAGAATGCCCGAGCGACCGGCCGCAGAATGCTTTCATCAAGGCTCTCGGTCACGCCTTCGCGCCATACCAGTTCACCGTTGTCGAGGAACGGCTCCTTGGTGTAGCGGCTCAGGCCATGGCCGAGCACGGTGTTGACGTTTTCATGGAGCAGCCCGGCTTCCAGCAGTTCGCGGATCAGGAACGACATGCCGCCCGCCGCCTGGAAGTGGTTGATGTCGGCCTTGCCGTTCGGGTAGACGTGGCTCAGGGTCGGCACCACCTCGGAGAGGTCGGCCATGTCCTGCCAGGTCAACTGAATGCCCGCCGCCATGGCAATGGCCGGCATGTGCAGGGTGTGGTTGGTCGAGCCACCGGTGGCATGCAGCGCCACGATGGAGTTGACCAGCGAACGCTCGTCGACGATTTCACCGATCGGCAGGTAGTCGCCGTTCTGTTTGGTAATGCGCGTCACCTGATGCGCCGCTTCGCGGGTCAGGGCGTCACGCAGTGGCGTGTTCGGGTTGACGAAGGACGCACCCGGCAAGTGCAGGCCCATGACTTCCATCAGCAATTGGTTGGTGTTGGCGGTGCCGTAGAAGGTGCAGGTGCCGGGGCTGTGGTAGGAATTCATTTCCGACTCCAGCAGCTCCTCGCGGCTGGCCTTGCCTTCGGCGTAGCGCTGGCGCACGTCGGCTTTCTGCTTGTTGGAAATACCGGAGACCATCGGCCCGCCCGGCACGAAGATCATCGGCAGATGACCGAAGCGCAGCGCGCCCATCATCAGGCCCGGGACGATCTTGTCGCAGATGCCGAGCATCAGCGCGCCGTCGAACATGTTGTGGGACAACGCCACGGCGGTGGACAGCGCGATCACTTCACGGCTCGGCAGGCTCAGCTCCATGCCCGGCTCGCCCTGGGTCACGCCATCGCACATGGCCGGTGTACCACCGGCGAACTGGCCGACGGAGCCGATTTCGCGCAGGGCTTTCTTGATCAGTTCAGGGAAGACTTCGTACGGCTGGTGCGCCGAGAGCATGTCGTTATATGACGAAACAATTGCAATGTTCGCGGAATTCATCATCCGCAAGCTCTTCTTGTCGTCGCTGCCGCAACCGGCCACGCCGTGGGCGAAGTTGGCGCATTGCAGCTTGCCGCGCATCGGGCCGTCGCTGGCCGCACCGCGAATCAATGCAAGGTAAGCCTCACGCGTGGCGCGACTGCGGGCGATAAGCCGTTCGGTGACCTCAAGGACGCGGGGATGCATGTGTAGAACTCCAGGCTAACGGATGTGGCGACCTGATTGTCTATGCTGATCAAACGCCGGTGTCGATGGGATGACAGACGGTTTTTTTGACCATTCGGACCAGTTGATTCAGGTCACTCGTTGTAGATAAAACAAAATATTGCCACTAAAAAGGCTTGTTTTCTATTTTTTTGCGAATAATCTTGTAATTCCAACAACAAAACGACGGTGGCGCTGTTAATGACTCTTCGAATTGCAATCAATGGTTTTGGCCGGATTGGCCGTAACGTCCTGCGCGCACTCTATACCCAGGGCTACCGTCAGGATCTGCAGATCGTTGCCATCAACGATCTCGGAGACAGCGCTATCAATGCGCACCTGCTCAAATACGACACCGTTCACGGCACATTCGACGCGGATGTCCAGCACGATCAGGAAAGCCTGACCGTCAATGGCGACCGTATTGCCGTCAGCGCCATTCGCAACCCGGCCGACCTGCCCTGGGCCGCGGAAAAAATTGACGTGGTGTTCGAATGCACCGGCCTGTTCACCGACCGCGCCAAGGCTGCCGCGCATATTACGGCCGGCGCACGCAAAGTGATCATCTCGGCGCCAGCCAAAGGCGCCGACGCCACGGTGGTCTACGGGGTCAACCACGACATTCTGCGCCAATCGCACCAGATCATTTCCAACGCCTCGTGCACCACCAACTGCCTGGCCCCGGTGGCCCAGGTGCTGCACCGCGAGTTGGGCATCGAAAGCGGTTTGATGACCACCATCCACGCTTACACCAACGACCAGAACCTGACCGACGTTTACCACAGCGACCCGTACCGTGCGCGCTCGGCCACCCAGAACATGATCCCGAGCAAGACTGGCGCCGCTGAAGCGGTCGGCCTGGTGCTGCCGGAACTGGCGGGCAAACTGACCGGCATGGCGGTGCGTGTAC
>NZ_RCOE01000274.1:0-1092 GCF_004321495.1 Pseudomonas sp. Sample_10 | reverse complement strand
TGTTGATCGGTTTCTACTACAGCAACCGCAACAACGGTAACGCCGCACTCAAAGCCTTCATCGTGACCCGAATCGGTGACGTGTTCATGGCCATCGGCCTGTTCATTCTGTTTGCCCAACTGGGCACGCTGAACGTCCAGGAACTGCTGGTGCTGGCACCGCAGAAATTCCAGGCCGGCGACTTCTGGATGGTCATGGCCACCCTGATGCTGCTCGGTGGCGCTGTCGGTAAATCCGCGCAACTGCCGCTGCAAACCTGGCTGGCAGACGCGATGGCCGGTCCAACGCCGGTTTCGGCACTGATCCACGCTGCAACCATGGTGACAGCAGGCGTTTACCTGATTGCCCGTACCCACGGCCTGTTCACCCTGGCGCCGGAAATCCTGCACCTGGTGGGCATCGTTGGTGGCGTGACCCTGGTTCTGGCTGGCTTCGCAGCCCTGGTCCAGACCGACATCAAGCGTATCCTCGCCTACTCGACCATGAGCCAGATCGGCTACATGTTCCTGGCCCTGGGTGTTGGCGCCTGGGATGGCGCGATCTTCCACCTGATGACCCACGCCTTCTTCAAGGCCCTGCTGTTCCTTGCTTCCGGTGCGGTGATCGTTGCCTGCCACCACGAGCAGAACATCTTCAAGATGGGTGGTCTGTGGAAGAAGCTGCCACTGGCCTACGCCAGCTTCATCGTCGGCGGCGCGGCCCTGGCGGCCCTGCCTCTGGTCACTGCGGGCTTCTACTCCAAGGACGAAATCCTCTGGGAAGCGTTCGCCAGCGGTAACGAAGGTCTGCTGTATGCAGGTCTGGTCGGCGCGTTCATGACCTCGTTGTACACCTTCCGCCTGATCTTCATCGCGTTCCACGGTGAAGCGAAGACCGAAGCCCACGCCGGTCACGGCATTGCCCACTGGCTGCCACTGTCGGTGCTGATCGTACTGTCGACTTTCATCGGCGCAATGATCGTTCCACCGCTGCACGGCGTGCTGCCGCAAAGCGTCGGCCATGCCGGCGGCGAAGCCAAGCACAGCCTGGAAATCGCTTCGGGCGCCATCGCCCTGGCCGGTATCCTGCTGGCCGCGCTGCTGTTCCTCGGCA
>NZ_RCOE01000118.1:0-5102 GCF_004321495.1 Pseudomonas sp. Sample_10 | reverse complement strand
ACAAGCAGTTCTCGATCACCATCGTCTCGGCCATGGCCCTGTCGGTACTGGTTGCACTGATTTTCACTCCGGCGCTCTGCGCCACCATGCTCAAGCCGATTCGCAAAGGCGAGCATCACACGCCCAAACGCGGCTTCTTCGGCTGGTTCAACCGCAACTTCGACCGTGGCGTCAAAAGCTACGAGCGCGGCGTGGGCAACATGCTTACGCACAAGGCGCCGTATCTGCTGGCGTACCTGATCATCGTCGTCGGCATGATCTGGCTGTTCACCCGCATTCCAACGGCATTTCTGCCTGAAGAAGACCAAGGCGTATTGTTCGCCCAGGTACAGACGCCGGCCGGTTCGACCTCCCAGCGTACCCAAGTGGTCGTGGACCAAATGCGCGAATTCCTGCTGCGCCCGAGCAAGGACGGCGGTGAAGGCGATGCGGTGAACTCGGTGTTTACCGTGACCGGCTTCAACTTCGCCGGCCGTGGCCAAAGCTCCGGTATGGCGTTCATCATGCTCCGCCCTTGGGACGAGCGTAACGCCGACAACAGCGTGTTCAAGGTGGCGGCCCGTGCCCAACAGCACTTCTTCACCTTCCGTGACGCGATGGTGTTCGCCTTCGCCCCGCCAGCGGTACTTGAATTGGGTAACGCCACCGGTTTCGACGTGTTCCTGCAGGACCGCGCCGGTATCGGTCACGAAAAATTGATGGAAGCGCGCAACCAGTTCCTCGGTATGGCGGCGCAAAGCAAGATTCTGACTCAGGTCCGTCCGAACGGCCTGAACGATGAGCCGCAATACCAGCTGGAAATCGATGACGAGAAGGCCAGTGCCCTGGGCATTACCATCGCGGACATCAACAACACGCTGTCGATCGCCCTGGGTAGTAGCTACGTCAACGACTTCATCGACCGCGGTCGAGTGAAGAAGGTTTACGTGCAAGGCCAGCCGGGCGCGCGCATGAGCCCCGAAGACCTGAAGAAGTGGTACGTACGCAACAGCGTAGGCACCATGGTTCCGTTCTCGGCGTTCGCCAAGGGCGAATGGATCTACGGTTCGCCGAAACTGGCCCGTTACAACGGTGTGGAAGCGATGGAAATCCTCGGTGCCCCGGCGCCGGGTTACTCCACCGGTGAAGCCATGGCCGAAGTCGAAGCCATCGCCAAGAAACTGCCGGCCGGTGTCGGTATTTCCTGGACCGGCCTGTCGTACGAGGAACGTTTGTCCGGCTCGCAAGCGCCAGCGCTGTACGCCCTGTCGCTGCTGATGGTGTTCCTGTGTCTGGCGGCGCTGTATGAAAGCTGGTCGATTCCGATCGCGGTCATGCTCGTGGTACCGCTGGGGATCATCGGTGCGCTGATGGCCACCAGCCTGCGCGGTCTGTCCAACGACGTGTACTTCCAGGTGGGCTTGTTGACGACCATCGGTCTGGCGGCGAAAAACGCCATTCTGATCGTCGAATTCGCCAAGGAACTGCACGAACAGGGACGCAGCCTGCGCGAGGCGGCTATCGAAGCCTGCCGGATGCGTCTGCGACCGATCATCATGACCTCGCTCGCCTTCGTTCTTGGTGTAGTCCCCCTGGCGATCTCCACGGGCGCAGGCTCGGGTAGCCAGCATGCCATCGGTACCGGGGTGATTGGCGGTATGATCACCGCAACCGTACTGGCGATCTTCTGGGTCCCACTGTTCTTCGTCACTGTGTCGGCTATGGGTCAGCGTAAAAACGTCGACGAGCAAGACGCACCTGAAACTCCTAAAGAGGCTGGCTAATGAGCAAGTCGCTACTCTCCCTGGCAGTCGCCGCCTTCGTGCTCGGTGGCTGCTCGCTGATACCTGATTATCAGCAACCGGATGCTCCGGTGGCGGGCCAATACCCTCAAGGGCCGGCGTATTCGCCGGCCCAGGCACCGGCACAGGCCGCTGCCGAGCAGGGCTGGAAGCAGTTTTTCCGTGACCCGGCATTGCAGCAATTGATTCAGGTTTCTCTGGAAAACAACCGTGACCTGCGTGTCGCGGCGCTGAACATCGACGCGTTTGCGGCTCAATACCGCATCTCCCGCGCCGACCTGTTCCCGGCTGTGTCGGCCAATGGCACCGGCAACCGTCAGCGGCTTCCGGCCGATGCATCGCAGACCGGTGAAGCGGGCATCAGCAGTTCCTACTCGGCCACCGTCGGCATCAGCGCCTATGAACTCGACCTGTTTGGCCGTATTCGCAGCCTGAACGAAGAAGCGCTGCAGCGTTACTTCGCGACTGAAGAAGGCCGTCGCAGCACCCAGATCAGCCTGGTGGCCAGCGTGGCCAATGCCTACCTGACCTGGCAGGCCGACAAGGAACTGCTCAAAGTCACCCAGGACACCCTCGCCGCGTTCGAGGAGAGCTACAAGCTCACCGCGCGCAGCAATGAAGTGGGGGTCGCTTCGGCGCTGGACCTGGCGCAGTCGCGGACTTCGGTGGAGAACGCCCGTGCGCAACTGGCCCGTTACACGCGCCAGGTCGCCCAGGATGAAAACAGCCTGGTACTGCTGCTCGGCACCGGCATTCCAGCCAACCTGCCAGTGGCCAAACCGTTGAATGAGGACCTGTTGGCCGAAGTACCGGCCGGCCTGCCGTCGGACCTGCTGCAACGTCGTCCGGACATCCTCCAGGCCGAATACAACCTGAAAGCGGCCAACGCCAACATTGGCGCCGCACGCGCAGCGTTCTTTCCGAGCATCAGCCTGACCGCCAACGCCGGGACCCTGAGCCCGGACCTGTCCGGTCTGTTCAAGGGCGGCTCGGGCACCTGGCTGTTCCAGCCGCAGATCAATCTGCCGATCTTCAATGCCGGCAGCCTGCGTGCCAGCCTGGACTACTCGAAAATCCAGAAAGACATCGGCGTGGCGAACTACGAGAAGTCCATTCAAACGGCCTTCCAGGAAGTCGCCGACGGTTTGGCCGCACGCGGCACCTACACCGACCAGGTACAGGCGCAGCGTAATCTGGTCAGTGCCAACCAGGACTACTACCGTCTGGCCGAGCGGCGTTATCGCATCGGTGTCGACAGCAACCTGACGTTCCTCGATGCTCAGCGTCAGTTGTTCAACTCTGAACAGTCACTGATTAGCGATCGGCTGGCGCAGCTGATCAGCCAGGTCAACCTGTACAAGGCCCTGGGCGGTGGCTGGAACGAACAGACGGCGAAGAACGAGCCGCTGAAAGAAGAAGCGCCGAAGTTGAAGTTGTTCTGATAGCGCTGTGAAAACACGAAGCCCACCGATAGGTGGGCTTTTTGTTGGCGGCGGGAAAGGTTGTGCTGACTTCATCGCTGGCAAGCCGGCTTCCACCTTGTGCGTCCCGTGCACAATTTTTGTGGGCGACCATGACCTTGTGGGAGCTGGCTTGCCAGCGATGAGGACCGCAAAAAACAATACAAAAACGACTGTTAATCTTATGTTCGATTATCGCCCAGAACCTGCTTTCCAAGATTGAACCACCCAGTACATTCCCCGCACCATCCGAGCCACAAAACCAATAACAACAGGTTCGATGCCATGCCCCCGCGCCCTGTCCCGTCCGGCTGATCCCGGTTCGTTCGCCCCTGATTTGCACTATTCGTCTGCAACCTCTGGTTGCGGCATCACACCCGCTTTGTCTACAAAAATTAGAGAGCCCCAGCCCATGACCTCTTCCACCGCGCAGTACTTCGTTCCCAGTCTGATCGCCGCCGCCCTCGCCAGTGCCGCCCTGCCCGCCTGCGCCGAAGAAGCGGGGTTTGTCGAAGGCGCCAAGGTCAACCTGAACCTGCGCAACTTCTACATCAACCGTAACTTCACCAACCCGACCAAGGCTCAAGGCAAGGCTGAAGAATGGACGCAAAGTTTCATTCTCGACGCCAAATCCGGGTTCACCCAAGGCACCGTCGGGTTTGGCATGGATGTGCTGGGGTTGTACTCGGTGAAGCTCGATGGCGGCAAAGGCACTGGCGGTACGCAACTGCTGCCGCTGGACAGCGACGGTCGCCCGGCGGACAACTTCGGCCGCACCAACGTCGCATTCAAGGCCAAGCTGTCGCAGACCGAAGTCAAGGTAGGCGAATGGATGCCGGTATTGCCGATCCTGCGTTCGGACGATGGGCGTTCGCTGCCGCAAACCTTCCGTGGCGGTCAGATCACGTCGAAGGAGATCAATGGCCTGACGCTCTACGGCGGCCAGTTCCGCCAGAACAGCCCCCGCGATGACAGCAGCATGGACGACATGTCGATGACCGGCAAAGCGGCGTTCACCTCCGACCGCTTCAACTTCCAGGGTGGCGAATACCTGTTCAATGAAAAACGCACGCAGATCGGTCTGTGGAACGCCGAACTCAAGGATATCTACAGCCAGCAGTTCATCAACCTGACCCACAGCCAACCGTTGGGTGATTGGACGCTGGGCGCCAACCTCGGGTTCTTCCATGGCAAGGACGATGGCAGTGCCCGGGCCGGCGAGCTGGACAACAAAACAATGTACGGCCTGCTCTCAGCCAAGTACGGCGGCCACACCTTCTACGTCGGCCTGCAAAAACTCACGGGTGACAGTCCCTGGATGCGAGTCAACGGCACCAGCGGCGGGACCCTGGCCAACGACAGCTACAACTCCAGCTATGACAATGCTCGGGAAAGATCCTGGCAGGTGCGCCACGATTACAACTTCGTTGCTCTCGGCGTCCCGGGCTTGACGTTGATGAACCGCTACATCAGCGGCGACAACGTGCACACCGGCACGGTCACCGATGGCAAGGAATGGGGTCGTGAAAGTGAACTGGGCTACACCGTGCAAAGCGGCGCACTGAAAGACCTGAACCTGAAATGGCGCAACTCGACCATGCGCCGGGATTACAGCAACAACGAGTTCGATGAAAACCGCCTGATCGTCAGCTATCCGATCAGCCTGCTCTAAACCTCATCACCGATCGTTCCCATGCTCTGCGTGGGAATGCAGCCAGGGACGCTCCGCGTCCAGGTTCCAAAGCCGAACGCGGAGCGTCCGTTGAGGCGTTCCCACGCAGAGCGTGGGAACGATCCAAATAACCGCCTGATCGTCAGCTATCCGATCAGCCTGCTCTAAACCTCACCACCGATCGTTCCC
>NZ_RCOE01000304.1:0-44650 GCF_004321495.1 Pseudomonas sp. Sample_10 | reverse complement strand
ACAAGGACGAAGAAGCGCCGATCTTCCAGGTGGCCGATTACGGTCTGGTGGCGGACTTGTTTGAAGCGATTCCTGAACTGGCCGCCCTGGCCTGATCACCGACCAAACTGGAGAAACCAATATGAGCAATTCCGATTTTTCTTCGTGGGTCGGTCGACGTCAGGAAAGCCAGGATCGGATCAGTTACACCCTGGTCAAACGCATAGCCGCCACATTGGGCGAGTCGGCGCCACAACCAGGTGAACCGCTGCCGCCTCTCTGGCACTGGGCATTTTTTCAGGAGCCGGTCGGCGCCAGTGAACTAGGACCGGATGGCCATCCAGCGCTTGGCGGCTTTTTGCCGCCTGCCCATAACCGCAATCGCATGTGGGCTGGTAGCAGAATCGAGTTTTACCAGCCGTTGACGGTGGAAGCTGAAGTGACCTGTGTGTCGACCATCCTCAACGTCGAGGAGAAGCACGGTCGCACGGGTTCCTTATTGTTCGTCACAGTACGCCATGAGTTTTTCCAGGACGGCAAACGCGCCCTGCAAGATGATCAGGACATTGTTTACCGAGAACCTGTTCCACCCAAACTGGGCGGCACCGAACCGTTACCGGAAGGCCAATGGCAGGAATCGATCGAGCCCACCCCGACACTGCTGTTCCGCTATTCCGCAGTCACTTTCAATGGTCATCGGATTCACTATGACTGGCCCTATGTGACGGAGACCGAAGGTTATCCAGGCCTGGTAGTACATGGCCCGTTGATTGCCACGTTGAACCTGCGAGCCTTTACCAAAGCGCATCCAACTGCACGCCTGGAGCGTTTCGTCTTCCGCGGAGTGAGGCCGCTGATTTCACCACACCCCTTCGAAGTGGGCGGACGTTTGATCGAAGAAGGCAAAGCGCAAGTATGGGCTGGCAATCAGGACGGCACGGCACAGATCGGAGAAATCGAGTTCAGCAATGGAGCAAAGCCATGAGCACATCAATTATTCGATCCGCCCTGTTTGTGCCGGCCACTCGACCCGAGCGTATCGCCAAAGCTCTCGCCACCGGCGCCGACCGGGTCATCGTAGACCTGGAAGACGCGGTACAGGAAAACCTGAAGGAGCAGGCAAGAAACAATCTGGAATCTTTCCTCAGCGAAAACCCGGAGGCGCGGATTCTGGTGCGGGTGAATGCCCCGGATCACTGGGCGCATGGCGCAGATCTGGATCTTTTCCAGCACCACGCGGGAGTGATCGGCATCCTGCTGCCCAAAGCAGAAAGCGCGGCTCAAGTAACGACTGCGGCAGGTTGCAAAAAACCGATCTGGCCGATCATAGAAAGTGCCAAGGGCTTGTCGGCACTCTCCGAGATTGCCGGCACTGTGGGAGTCGAGCGTTTGTCGTTCGGGAGTCTGGACCTGGGTCTGGACATGAACCTGACGGTTGGCAGCCCTGCCGCTGAAGCAATCCTCAGCCACGCCCGTTACGCGGTTTTGCTCGCCACGCGAGTTGCCGGGCTCGCTCCAGCGCTGGACGGCGTGTTTCCTTCGATCCAGGACACCACCGGGCTACTGGGCGCTGTGCAATTTGCCCGGGACATGGGTTTTGGTGGCGCGCTGTGTATCCACCCAAGCCAGGTCGCGATCATTCATCAGGCGCTCAAACCCAGCCTGGAAGAGTTGAATTGGGCGCAACGCATTATCCAGGCCGCCCGCTCGGGTGAGGGCGTTTTCGTGCTGGATGGGCAGATGGTCGATGCACCTGTCATAGGTCGTGCGCAATCGATCATGGCTCGCGCAACCTGACCCCACGCCAACGCTTTTGCTTCGATGCTGTGCATCCCTCCACTCTCTGCAGGACGGTGTCATGACCCACGTTTCCAGCCACACCCATGCCATATCGATCAACCCCACCAACGGTGAGCAGATAGGCCACTACCCCTTCGAGTCTGCAGCAGAACTGGAAGCCTCACTGTCCCGCGCGATCAAGGGGTTTTACCTCTGGCGCAGCCAGTCTGTCGAAATGCGTTCCCGCGCCCTGATCGCTCTGGCAAGGGCATTACGCGACAACGCAGATTCAATGGCGAAAATGATCACTCAAGAGATGGGCAAACCCACTACTCAGGCGCGCGCTGAAATTGAAAAGTGTGCGCAGCTATGCGAGTGGTACGCCGAACACGGTCCTGCCATGCTGACCGCCGAACCTACTCAGGTTGAGGGAGGGAAAGCACGCATAGAGTATCGTCCCCTGGGTCCTATTCTCGCCGTGATGCCGTGGAACTTTCCCATCTGGCAAGTATTGCGCGGCGCCGTTCCTGCATTGATTGCCGGCAACACCTACGTACTCAAACATGCGCCGAACGTGATGGGATGCGCGTACTTGCTGCAAGATGCGTTCAAGCGCGCCGGCTTCGCCGAGGGTGTGTTTGAAATCATCAATGTCACGCCCGAAGTTGTTTCCATGGCAATCCAAGACCCTCGCATTGCCGCGGTAACGCTTACAGGCAGCGTCCGTGCGGGCATGGCCATCGGTGCGCAGGCGGGTGCAGCCTTGAAGAAGTGCGTGTTGGAACTGGGTGGCTCGGATCCCTTTATCGTGCTTGACGACGCCGATCTGGACGAAGCCGTCAAAGCTGCTGTGATTGGCCGTTATCAAAACACCGGACAAGTCTGCGCGGCTGCCAAGCGCTTGATTGTCGAGCAAGGCGTTGTCGAGGAATTTACCCGCAAATTTGTGGAGGCCGCTTCGAGGTTGGTTATTGGCGATCCACTGGCCGAAGACACTTACATAGGACCCATGGCCCGCTTTGATTTGCGCGATGAACTGGATCGTCAGGTCCGAGACACCCTGGAAGAAGGTGCGACCTTGTTGTTGGGAGGCAGAAAGGCCGAAGGCCCTGGCAACTACTACGAGCCTACGGTATTTGGTGATGTCACCGACCAGATGACCTCATTCAAACAGGAATTGTTTGGGCCCGTGGCATCAATCATCACCGCGCGGGACGCAGCACACGCACTGGAACTGGCCAACGACAGTGAATTCGGGCTTGCCTCGACCATCTACACACGCAACGTCGAACTGGCCCAGAAGCTGGCCGGCGAACTGGAAACCGGAGGCGTATTCATCAATGGATATTGCGCAACCGACCCACGCGTCACTTTCGGGGGTGTAAAGAAAAGCGGTTTTGGCCGTGAACTGTCGCATTTCGGTGTGCGCGAGTTCTGCAATGCACAGACTGTCTGGCTGGACCGTCACTAATAATAAGCAAGACGCCAAGCCCAGCAAGAACGTCCGCTGAGCCAAAGATGGGCGAGTCAGAAAAAGACTCGCCTCACACTTATGAGGAGCTTTTGATGCGAGTCTTCCCTGCAATCCTGGGCGTTACCCTGACTGCGGCCTTAAGTAGTACTGCCCTCATGGCTGCCGAACCCACCGGCACGCTTAAGAAAATCAAGACCTCGGGGACCATCACCCTGGGTCACCGAGACTCGTCCATTCCCTTCTCTTATATTGCCGACGGATCCGGTCAGCCGGTGGGCTACTCCCATGACATTCAATTAAAGATTGTCGAGGCTATCAAGCAAGAACTCGGTATGCCCAAGCTGAACGTACAATATAACCTGGTGACATCACAGACGCGTATCCCGCTGGTGCAAAACGGCACTGTGGACCTGGAGTGCGGCTCAACAACCAATACCGCCGAGAGAGCTCGGCAGGTCGACTTCTCGGTCGGCATTTTTGAAGCCAGCACCCGCCTGTTGGTCAGGAAGGATTCGGATTACAAGGACTTTCAAGATCTCAACGGCAAGAACGTAGTGACTACTGCTGGCAGCACCGCCGAGCGGATGCTCAAGGTCATGAATGCCGAGAAAAAGATGAATATGAACGTAATCTCTGCCAAAGACATTGGCGAGTCTTACCAAATGCTCGAGTCCGGCCGCGCCATTGCGTTTATGCAGGACGACGCATTGCTAGCGGGCGAGATGGCCAAGGCAAAGAAACCGGAAGATTGGGTCGTGACCGGCACCCCGCAATCCAACGAAATCTATGGTTGCACAATGCGTCGGGGTGATCCGGATCTCAAAAAAGTCGTGGATGACTCGATCAAGTCACTTTTCGTCTCGGGCGAAATCAACGCCATCTACGATAAATGGTTTACTCAGCCCATCCCTCCCAAAGGCTTGAATCTCAAATTCCCCATGAGCGCAGAGCTCAAAACAATCATCGCCCAACCCAACGACCAACCGGCGCCGGAAAAGGCTCTTTAACGGTCGTCCCTTTCTGCTCGAGTGACCAGGACACAGCGAGACAATCTTATCGCGCCATTACCTTTGCATCAGCTGAAGACTCCACCAAGAGCCAGAGTTTTTGTAGGGGCATTAACGCCTAAAAATAAAAAAGGGTCGCGAGATAAAATCTCGCAACCCTTTGAATTATATGGTCGGGACGGAGTGATTCGAACACTCGACCCCTAGCACCCCATGCTAGTGCGCTACCGGACTGCGCTACGCCCCGACTAGGCGTGAAACTTGTTCCTCTTCTCGAGGAACGCTCAAGAATATATCGCAAGCTTTTGAAAACTGGAAGTATTTAAAAGCAGGAATTTATTTCTTGAGGACTACCAGGACATCTTCCAGCTCAGCGATCATCTGGCGAATCATTTGCTTGTATTGGGTGGTGTCGTCTTTGGCTTCATCGCCGGACAAGCGCAAGCGTGCGCCGCCGATGGTGAACCCCTGATCGTAAAGAAGCGCGCGGATCTGCCGGATCATCAGCACGTCCTGGCGCTGATAATACCGGCGGTTTCCGCGGCGTTTGACGGGGTTGAGTTGAGGAAACTCCTGCTCCCAATAGCGCAGTACGTGCGGTTTTACCGCACACAGCTCGCTAACTTCACCAATGGTGAAGTAGCGTTTGCCTGGGATGACGGGTAGCTCGTCGTTATGACTTGGTTCCAGCATAAGCCTCAACTCGGGCCTTCAACTTCTGCCCTGGACGAAAGGTGACCACACGGCGAGCCGTGATAGGGATTTCTTCTCCCGTTTTCGGATTGCGGCCAGGCCGCTGGCGTTTGTCCCGAAGGTCGAAATTGCCGAAACCGGACAATTTGACTTGTTCGTTGTCTTCAAGAGCGTGCCTGATTTCCTCGAAAAACAGTTCAACCAATTCCTTGGCTTCCCGCTTGTTCAGGCCCAGCTCTTCATACAGACGTTCCGCCATCTCAGCTTTCGTCAAAGCCCCCATACGTCACTTCCTTAACGTGGCGTCCAACCTTTGTTCGAGCGAGGTGAGGATGTTTTGCGTCGTGGTATTCACCTCATCGTCATTAAGAGTGCGCGATGGATGCTGCCAGGTCAAGCCAACTGCAAGGCTTTTTCTATGCGGATCAATACCTTTACCCTGATACACGTCAAATAGCCTGAGGTCTGTCAGCCATTCGCCTGCATTTTCACGGATTACGTCCAATACAGCCGAGGCTGCAACGTCTTTGTGCGCAATCAGTGCAAGGTCACGACGCACTTCAGGAAAGCGCGACAACTCGTGGAATTTAGGCATTTTGCCCGACGCCACTTCAGCCAGAACCATCTCGAAAACAAATACCGGACGATCGAGACCCAGGGTTTTCGACAACTCAGGGTGGATGGCGCCAATGAAGCCCACCAGACGACCTTCGCGTTCGATGCGCGCGGTTTGACCCGGGTGCAATGCCGGGTGCTTGCCAGGCACGAACGTGAATGCATCCAGAGCACCGGCGAAGCCCAGCACAGCCTCTACGTCAGCCTTGACGTCGAAGAAGTCTACAGTGTCGCGACCTTGCGCCCAGCCTTCCGGCAGGCGGCTACCGCAAACCACACCGGCCAGCATCGGCTCTTGTTTCAAACCTTCGAGCTGGCCGATGAAACGCAGACCACTCTCGAACAGGCGCACCCGATCCTGTTGGCGGTTCAGGTTGTGCTGAAGCGCCTTGACCAGGCCTGGCCACAGCGACGAACGCATGGCAGCCATGTCATTGGAAATCGGGTTGGCGAGCAGCAACGGCTCTACACCCGGATTAAACAGCTCGAATTGTTTCGGATCGATGAAGCTGTAGGTGATCGCTTCCTGATAACCACGGGCAACCAGCAGACGACGCAGTTCCGGCAAATCGCTACGTGCTTCTGCCTTGGCTTGCGGCGCAAGACGCGCTTGCGGGTAACGGACCGGCAGGCGGTTGTAGCCGTACAGACGCGCCAGCTCTTCGATCAGGTCGACTTCCAGGCTGATATCGAAGCGGTGGCTTGGCACTTCCACGCGCCACTGCCCTGCCCCGTCTGCGGTAATGGTCAGGCCCAAGGCGCTGAGCAGACGCTCAACTTCAGTCGGGTCCATTTCCATGCCCAGCATTTGGGTGATGCGCTGAGCGCGCAGGGTCACCGGTGCGATCGACGGCAGGTGCTGCTCACTCACGGTTTCGATGACCGGGCCGGCTTCGCCACCAGTGATTTCCAGCAGCAGGCCAGTGGCGCGCTCCATGGCTTCACGGGCGAGCTGCCAGTCCACGCCACGCTCGTAGCGGTGCGATGCATCGGTGTGCAGGCCATAGGAACGAGCCTTGCCAGCAACCGCGATTTGATCGAAGAACGCACTTTCCAGGAAGATATCGCGAGTGGTCGCGGTATTGACGCCGCTGTGCTCGCCCCCCATGACGCCGGCAATTGCCAGTGCGCGGGTGTGGTCGGCGATCACCAACGTATCGCTACGCAGGCTGACTTCCTGACCGTCGAGCAGTACCAGCTTCTCGCCTTCTTCGGCCATGCGCACGCGGATGCCGCCATTGATTTCGGCAAGATCGAAAGCGTGCAGCGGCTGACCCAACTCAAGCATCACGTAGTTGGTAATGTCGACCGCGGCATCGACGCTGCGCACATCAGCACGACGCAGGCGCTCTACCATCCACAGCGGCGTAGGCCTGGACAGGTCGACGTTACGGATCACACGCCCCAGGTAGCGCGGGCAAGCAGCCGGTGCCAGGACTTCAACCGAACGCACTTCATCGTGGACAGCTGGAACGCTGGCCACCACCGGACGCGTGACCGGGGTGGCATACAGCGCGCCGACTTCACGGGCCAGACCGGCCAGGGACAGGCAATCACCACGGTTCGGGGTCAGATCGACCTCGATGCTGGCGTCTTCCAGGTTCAGGTATTCACGAATGTCCTGCCCCACTGGCGCATCGGCCGGCAATTCCATCAGGCCATCGTTGCCCTCGCCCACTTGCAATTCGGCTTGCGAGCACAGCATGCCGTTGGACTCAACGCCACGCAGCTTGGCTTTCTTGATTTTGAAGTCGCCCGGCAGTTCGGCGCCGATGGTGGCGAATGGAATCTTCAGGCCAGGGCGCACATTTGGCGCACCGCATACGACCTGAAAGGTTTCCGAACCGTTGCTGACCTGGCAAACACGCAGCTTGTCGGCATCCGGGTGCTGTTCGGTGCTGAGCACCTCGCCCACGATTACACCACTGAATACGCCGGCGGCCGGGGTAACGCTATCGACCTCAAGACCGGCCATCGACAGACGAGCAACCAGCTCATCGCGACTTACCTGCGGGCTAACCCAGCCACGCAGCCATTGTTCACTGAATTTCATCCTGCTCTCCTAAGAATTCGTTACGACTAGCGAAATTGCGCGAGGAACCGCAAGTCGTTGTCGAAGAACAGACGCAAGTCGTTCACGCCGTAACGCAGCATGGCCAGACGCTCAACGCCCATGCCGAAGGCAAAGCCCGAAAACTCTTCCGGGTCGATCCCGGACATGCGCAGCACGTTCGGGTGGACCATGCCGCAGCCCATGACTTCCAGCCAGCCAGTCTGCTTGCAGACACGGCAGCCTTTGCCGCTGCACATCACGCATTCCATGTCGACTTCGGCGGATGGCTCGGTGAACGGGAAGTACGAAGGACGGAAACGCACGGCCAGTTCTTTCTCGAAGAACACCCGCAGGAATTCTTCGATGGTGCCTTTGAGATCGGCAAAATTGATATCGCGATCGACCAGCAGGCCTTCGACCTGGTGGAACATCGGCGAATGGGTGATATCGGAGTCGCTGCGATAGACGCGGCCCGGGCAGACGATGCGGATCGGCGGCTGCTTGGATTCCATGGTGCGGACCTGTACCGGCGAGGTATGGGTGCGCAGCAACATGTTGGCATTGAAATAGAAGGTGTCATGCATCGACCGGGCCGGGTGATGGCCTGGGATGTTGAGCGCTTCGAAGTTGTGATAATCGTCTTCGACCTCAGGGCCTTCGGCGATGCCGTAGCCGATGTGGGTGAAGAATTGTTCGATGCGTTCCAGAGTGCGGGTAACCGGATGCAGACCACCGGAGGTCTGACCGCGGCCCGGCAGGGTCACGTCAATGGACTCGGCGGACAGTTTGGCAGCCAGGTCGGCCTCTTCAAACAACGCCTTGCGCGCATTGAGAACGTCTGTGACACGCTCCTTGGCAACGTTGATCAGCGCACCGACTTGCGGCCGCTCTTCTGCCGGCAAATTCCCCAGGGTCTTCATCACCTGAGTCAATTCACCCTTTTTGCCAAGGTAGTGAACCCGGATTTGCTCCAGGGCATTGATATCTTCAGCGCTTTGCACAGCCTCTAGTGCTTGAGAGACGAGCGCATCCAGGTTTTCCATGTACAGACTCCAGATACAAAATAGGGGAAGAGCTTGAAGGCTCTTCCCCTATTTATGACGTTTAACACCTGGCCCCACAGAGGTGAGGCCGGGTGACTGTCGGGGGTACTTAAGCCAAGGTGGCTTTAGCTTTCTCGACAATCGCAGCAAACGCCGCTTTTTCGTTCACTGCCAGATCAGCCAGAACCTTACGGTCGATCTCGATGGACGCTTTTTTCAGGCCGGCGATGAAACGGCTGTAGGACAGACCGTTGATACGAGCACCAGCGTTGATACGAGCGATCCACAGAGCGCGGAACTGACGTTTTTTCTGACGACGGTCACGGTAGGCGTATTGGCCTGCCTTGATTACCGCTTGCTTGGCAACACGGAATACGCGGGAGCGTGCGCCGTAGTAGCCTTTAGCAAGTTTCAGAATTTTTTTGTGACGCTTACGGGCAATGACGCCACGCTTTACACGAGCCATGAGTTACTTCCTCTATTCTTGACTAAAATTAACGAAGGCGCAGCATGCGCTCGACTTTTGCCACGTCAGACGGATGCAGCAAGCTGCTACCGCGCAGTTGACGCTTACGCTTGGTCGACATTTTGGTCAGGATGTGGCTCTTGAAAGCGTGCTTGTGCTTGATACCGTTAGCAGTTTTCAGAAACCGCTTAGCAGCACCACTTTTGGTCTTCATTTTTGGCATGTTCGGATACTCCGCATTCAGTTGATAAACATAATCAGAAGGCCTGCCGTGCCCTGTTGATTACTTCTTCTTTTTCGGGGCGATGACCATGATCAGCTGGCGTCCTTCCATCTTAGGATGCTGTTCGACCGAACCGTACTCGAGCAAGTCACCTTCAACTCGCTTGAGGAGTTCCATCCCCAGCTCCTGGTGGGCCATCTCACGGCCGCGGAATCGCAAGGATACCTTGGCCCTGTCCCCGTCACTCAGGAAACGTACCAGGTTGCGCAGTTTTACCTGGTAATCCCCTTCCTCCGTCCCTGGACGAAACTTGATTTCTTTAACCTGAATCTGCTTCTGGTTTTTCTTTGCCGCGGCAATCTGCTTCTTCTTCTCGAAGATCGACTTGCCGTAGTCCATCACCCGGCAAACGGGCGGGACTGCGTCCGCGGAGATTTCCACCAGATCAAGCTTGGCTTCTTCAGCAATACGAAGCGCTTCATCAATCGAGACGATGCCAATCTGCTCGCCGTCAGCGCCAATTAACCGAACCTCGCGTGCCGAGATATTCTCGTTGATCGGGGCTTTCGGTGCAGCTCGTTTATCTTGTCTCATTTCACGCTTAATAATAATTACTCCGAATCTTGGCGACCACGCCGGGAAACCGCTTGCGCGAGGAACTCGGCGAACTGGGCGACGGGCATCGAGCCCAGGTCAGCACCTTCACGAGTACGCACAGCGACAGTCTGCATCTCGACTTCCTTATCTCCAATAACCAAGAGATAGGGAACCTTGAGCAAAGTATGCTCGCGGATTTTAAAGCCGATCTTTTCATTTCTCAAGTCAGACTTGGCACGAAACCCGCTTTCGTTGAGAGTTTTTTCTACTTCGGCAACAAAATCTGCCTGTTTATCAGTGATATTCATGATCACTGCCTGGGTCGGAGCCAGCCACGCAGGGAATGCACCCTCGTAGTGCTCGATCAGGATTCCGACGAATCGTTCGAAGGAGCCCAGGATCGCCCGATGCAACATCACCGGATGCTTGCGGCTGTTGTCTTCGGAGACGAATTCGGCGCCCAGACGGACAGGCAGGTTAAAATCGAGCTGCAGGGTACCACACTGCCAGACGCGACCGAGGCAATCTTTCAGCGAGAACTCAATCTTCGGACCGTAGAACGCACCCTCGCCCGGCTGCAGGTCGTACGGCAGGCCAGCGCTATCAAGGGCTGCAGCCAATGCCGCTTCGGCGCGATCCCAAAGCTCGTCGGAGCCAACGCGTTTTTCCGGACGAGTGGACAGCTTCATTTCGACGTCTTTGAAGCCGAAATCGGCGTAGACATCCATGGTCAGCTTGATGAATGCCGCGGATTCGGCCTGCATCTGCTCTTCGGTGCAGAAGATGTGGGCGTCATCCTGAGTGAATGCGCGCACACGCATGATGCCGTGCAATGCACCCGATGGCTCGTTACGGTGGCAGGCACCGAATTCGGCCAGACGCATCGGCAACTCGCGGTAGCTCTTCAGGCCCTGATTGAACACTTGCACGTGGCAAGGGCAGTTCATTGGCTTGATCGCGTAATCGCGGTTTTCCGACTGAGTGGTGAACATGTTGTCGGCGTAGTTGGCCCAGTGCCCGGATTTTTCCCACAGGCTGCGGTCGACAACCTGAGGCGTTTTGATCTCCAGGTAACCGTTGTCGCGTTGAACCTTGCGCATGTACTGCTCAAGCACTTGGTACAGGGTCCAGCCATTGGGGTGCCAGAACACCATGCCCGGCGACTCTTCCTGGGTGTGGAACAGGCCCAGGCGCTTGCCGATCTTGCGGTGATCGCGCTTCTCAGCCTCTTCAATGCGCTGAATGTAAGCGGCCAGCTGCTTCTTGTCCGCCCAGGCTGTGCCATAAACGCGCTGCAATTGCTCGTTCTTGGCGTCACCGCGCCAGTAGGCGCCAGACAGCTTGGTCAGCTTGAAGGATTTCAGGAAACGGGTGTTCGGCACGTGCGGACCACGGCACATGTCGACATATTCTTCGTGATAGTACAGGCCCATGGCCTGCTCGTTCGGCATGTCCTCGACCAGGCGCAACTTGTAGTCTTCGCCACGGGCCTTGAATACTTCGATCACTTCGGCGCGCGGAGTGACTTTCTTGATCACGTCGTAATCTTTCTCGATCAGCTGCTGCATGCGCTGTTCGATCGCGGCCAGATCGTCCGGAGTAAAAGGACGCTCGAAGGCGATATCGTAATAGAAGCCTTCATCGATGACCGGACCGATGACCATTTTGGCCGTCGGGTACAACTGCTTGACCGCATGCCCCACCAGGTGAGCGCAAGAGTGGCGAATGATCTCCAGCCCCTCTTCATCCTTTGGCGTGATGATTTGCAGCGTAGCGTCGCTGTCGATGATGTCACTGGCATCGGCCAATTTGCCATTGACCTTGCCGGCCACGGTGGCCTTGGCCAGACCGGCACCGATGGATGCGGCGACCTCGGCGATGGAGACCGGGTGATCGAATGAACGTTGACTGCCGTCGGGAAGAGTAATAGTTGGCATGGCGCCTCCTCTCCTAGTGGTGACCCCTACCAAAGGTCACGTGGGTTGGGATGAGCCAGTACAAGATCCGGTCCAGGCCATTCAATGACGAACGCCTGCCTTACAGCGGCAGGAGCCTTGCGGCCAACCGGAAAACCGAACCAGAGTGACTGGGATTCAAATCAGGGTTATTCAGGCAGTTGCCGCGTCCGGGACTGAAGGTCGACCGGAGCCAGCAACGAAAAACCTGAGCGGGGCATGCTAGCACAGATGAACGGTCGTGGCTGTGGGTGGTTTTCAGCCAAGGCAAATATGGCGTTTTTGTGCCAGAGTGCTGAACTTGATTCGCGCTTTACCCCTCAGATAAAAGACATTGACCCCACAAGGAGCATCCCGGCATGCGTCTGAATCGTTTGTTCGCTGTAGTCGCACCTATCGTTCTGCTGTTGCCTCTGGCTGCGCACGCCGATTGGCCCAAGGGCGAGCGCGAAAAATACATGGCCCAGTGCACTGAAGCGGCGACGCCGCAGATCGGCGCTGCGGCGGCCAAGTCTCACTGCGCCTGTGGTGCCGATGCAATCAAATCGTACCCGGCCAAGGACCTTCAGTCCTTGATGGACAACACTGCCAGCGACTCGCTGAAACAGCAGGCCCTGACTCAGATTTCCAAGTGCAAGGCCAACGCTCCGGCGAAAAAGTGAGCCTTGAAACGGGCTTGAATTGCGATTTGAGCCGGTAAAAAGCCTCTGAAAATCGCGTTTTCCTACAATTTATGCAGGTTTTGCAGCTTTTTTTATCGTCTTTACTTTCGGCTGAAAGCCTTTTAAATCGGGGCTTTCAGCCATATCAGGCAACAAAGAAAGCGTGACTGTAGGGCAAACAGCACCTGCGGGGGGGTGCCAAAGCGCACATTTCGACTATGATACCCCGGTGTGCCCAGTTGGCCTGAGCAGCACAGTACTACTGAAAATATATGTTTCTTGGAGATACACCATGTCTAATCGCCAAACCGGCACCGTTAAATGGTTCAACGATGAAAAAGGCTTCGGCTTCATCACTCCTCAAGGTGGCGGTGACGACCTGTTCGTACACTTCAAAGCTATCGAAAGCGACGGTTTCAAAAGCCTGAAAGAAGGCCAAACCGTTTCCTTCGTGGCTGAGAAAGGCCAAAAGGGTATGCAAGCTGCTCAAGTTCGCCCAGAGTAATTTCCAGGCGCACTAAAAAAACCCCGTCCATGTGACGGGGTTTTTTGTGGTCAATGCAAAAGCCTGGGGGTGATCAGCCGCAGTTGACGCGGGTGACGACCCGATTGGCGTCAGTGTTGAGATTCAAGCGATCAGAGCGGTACTCCAGCGTCACCATATCGGTCGGCAGAAGGAACCGCGCATTCTGCGCGCCGGCACGCGTACGCGCCTGCTCCAGCAACTCGGGCGAAGCTTGTTTGCCGATGGTGAACTCGGCCGCTTTGGCCTCGCAACGGCTGTGACCTGTGTCAGTCGTCGTGACAGGGTCTGTTGCCGACTCGGTGGTGCCGGTGCTGCAACCGGCCAACGTGGCAGCGGCCAACAAAGTACCCAATGACGCGAGCTTCCAAGGCATGAAGCCTCCTTTTTTCATTAGTTAAGCTGAGATCGTGCGACCGCCAATCCGGCGTTTGGTTTCACAGGGAGGCCAGGTACCCTGCCCTTCGCCGCGGACAAACGGCAAGTTTGCCTGAGCATTGCCACACCCTTCACCCTGCAATCGTGACTGAATATTTACAAGGCTCAATACACGTCGATGTAATCGAATGCCGGTCGTGGCCAGTTCTCTTTCAATGCATTGAAAATCTGCATGACCCAGACTTCGTCGCTGGCCGCAACCAGGCCGACGTATCCCGACCCTTTAGCCCACGTTTCCAGGCGAAACAGAAGGCCGTCGATGTCGCTACCACCCACAACACCCGATGAAATATAGGCGATGCCGCCCTTGGTCACGCGCAGCTGCGTATGCTCATCATCACTGGCCGACGCCAACAGCTGGCGAACGGCTTCAAGGGTCAAGCCGTCAGGAGTGTTCAAATCGATCTGCACAGCGCAGTCCTTGAATGGTGATCAAAGACCAAGTGTCGCATAGCCCTGCGCTCATGCCTAAGTCGGAGTGCCAAAAGCGCCACGAAATGGTTAACTCGAGGCTCAGACTCTTCCGACCGTACGAGCGCCATCATGACCACTGTAAGTATCGACGCCGACATCAAAGCAAAGTGGCAGGACGGCCATAGCTCTTACAGCCCAGGCTCTACGGAGGAACTTGTCATCATCGGCATCGACCTGCTGGTCAGAGACCTGGGGACCGAGGCTGCGCAATCCTTCATAGAACAGGTTTTCGAGAAGCACCTGGCAGACCAAAAGGGCGCGACAAAATCAGCGCAGGAATAAGCTGCACCGGCATGCATCTGCAGCAATGAACATTACTTCAGACGACCCAGGCGCTCAGTCAGCAGATTGAAGAATCCCTGGGCGTCGCCGCTATCAACCCAGAAAGCATTCTTTGGTGCTTTGAGGCGGTCGTGCCAGTCGACAATGGTCTGCCCGAAAGTCGGCCCCTCGCGACTGTCGATCACCACATTGACCGCGCGACCGCTAAACAACTGCGGCTTGAGCAGCCAGGCGATGACCGCGGCGTCGTGCACCGGACCGCCCGGAATATCGTAGTGCTCCATGTCGGCCTTGATGTAATCATTCAGGATATCGCCTACCAATTGGCCGGCTTGGTTGTTCAATGCGGCAATCTGCTTCAGGCGCTCGTCACTGGTGAGGATCTTGTGAGTTGCATCCAGAGACAGATACGTCAGTTTCATACCGCTGTTGAGTACCACTTCGGCCGCATGCGGGTCAGCGAACAGGTTGAATTCGGCTACCGGTGTAATGTTGCCGCCATTGAAGTGCGCACCACCCATGATGACTACTTCCTTGATGCCCTGAATGATTGCCGGCTGCTGCATGAGCGCCAAGGCCAGATTGGTCTGCGGTCCAAGCATCGCAATAGTGATGCTGTGGGGGCTGGCCGACATCAACGTATCGATCAGGTAGGCGACCGCATTGCCCTGGGCCAGGGCGGCTTTCGGTTCGTATACAGAAACACCTGACAGGCCTTCCTTGCCGTGGATGTCCTCGGCATAGATAGGCGTGCGCATCAGCGGCCGAGACGCGCCGGCATAGACCGGCACGTCCTCGCGCCCTGCCCACTCGCGCGCCAGCCGCGCGTTTCGTGATGTCTTGTCCAGGCGCACGTTGCCGGCGACCGTGGTCAAAGCAAGGATATTCAACTCCTGAGGCGACGCCAGCGCCAACAACAAGGCCACCACATCGTCGGCACCAGGGTCGGTGTCGATGATCAGGTCGACCCTTTCCATGCGAATCAAAACGTGACCCCGGCAATCAGCACAACATTGCAGTACGGCTGGCATTCGCCGGTACGAACGACTGCCCGTGCCTGCCGGGTGAGGACTTTGAATTGCTCATGACTGAGCAACTCGCGCCGCCCCAGCGCCCCTTCCGCATTGAGGGCATCCAGGGTTGTCAGTGCCGCTGGCCTCTTCTCGAGGATTTCCTGCGCCAGCACATGACTTTCAACCTGCATTTCGCTGAGCACAACCTTCAGAGTACTGACGAAATCCGGGATGCCATGGGTCAGTGCCAGGTCGATCAGCTCGATGCCTGGCGGCACCGGCAGACCGGCGTCGCCGATGACCACGATGTCGCCATGGCCCAGCGATGCGATCAGGCGCGACAGTGCGACATTGAGCAACGGTGTTTTTTTCATGATGTCTTGAATGCCTGAACGTCGGACAAGGTAGGAATCGAGGGTTGCGCGCCGGCACGGGTTACCGACAACGCCGCGGCAATCTGACCGAAGCGAATCGCTTCAGCTTCGCTTTGGCCGCCGGCCAGTGCAGCGGCAAAACCACCCACGAACGTATCGCCGGCCGCCGTGGTATCAATCGCTTTCACCGCAGGCGCCGGGAAATGCGCACAGTTTTTTCCATCGGCAAACAGCGAGCCCTCGGCGCCGAGGGTGATGATCACCTTGCCGGCCCCCATTTCGATCAATCGCGTCGCGGCAGCTTCTGCACTTTGCCGAGACTCCACCGCCAAGCCACTCAAGGCCGACGCCTCGCTTTCGTTGGGTATCAGGTAATCGATGTTCGCATACCAATCCGCCGGCAATGGCTGACTGGCGGGTGCCGGATTGAGAATCACCACTTTGCCCAACTCTCGAGCGCGCTTGAGCGCGTGGCCCACCGTGACATCCGGCACTTCAAGCTGACAGATGATGACATCGGCAGCTTGCAGCACCGCATCGAAACAACCGATCAGCGCAGGTGTCAGAGCACCGTTGGCGCCTGCGACGATCACGATTGTGTTCTGGCTGTTGTCATCGACCACAATCAGCGCCACGCCACTGGAGCCTTCGACGGTGCTGACGGCCTGACAATCGATCTGCTCGGCCAAAAGAGCCTCGCGCAGTTCTTTGCCATAGGCATCGCTGCCGACGCAGCCGACCATTGACACCTGTGCGCCCAGTCGCGCAGCGGCCACAGCCTGATTGGCGCCCTTGCCACCGGAAACCGTGGCAAACGACTCACCGATCAGCGTTTCTCCGCCGCGCGGCAATCGCGGCGCCCGCGTCACCAGGTCCATGTTCAAGCTGCCTATCACCACTACTTTTGCTGGCATACATCAATACTCACTCATTCGATTTCAGCGGCACGCCGGGTTAGCGGAACTGCGCAAACAGGCCGGTCAGGGGCGCGGTCGATTCGCGCATGACAATGCTCGGCGTGACGATCCGCTGGCTGGTGGCCAGATCCGGCGTTGCGATTCGCCGTAGCAGCACTTCGGCCGCCATCTCGCCAAGTTGCAGGATTGACTGCCCGACCGTGGTCAACGCCGGATAGACATAGCGGCTCATCTGGATATCGTCGAAGCCAATGACCGACAACTGCGTCGGCACACGAATATTGCGCTCGGCCGCTGCGCGCAGCACGCCGATACCAATCATGTCGTTGGCTGCGAAAATGGCGCTGGGCGGATTGCGCTCCAGCAAGATCGCGGCTGCGTTGTAACCGCCGGTGCTGGTGAAATCGCTTTCCAGCATTCGGTCACCCGGCACCGCGAGGCCCGCATCGCTGAAGGCACGACAAAAACCGGCCAAACGCATTTGCGCCACGCTGGTGGTTGCCGGACCGCTGATGGTGGCGATATCCCGATGCCCCAACTCCAGCAGATGTCGGGTCGCCAGATAAGCGCCGTACTCGTGGTCGATACGGACCAGGTCCGCATCGACGCCCTCCAGACCACGGTCGACGATCACCATGGGTGTACGCACGCCAGCCAAACCTTGCGCCAGGCCGCTGTCGCCACCGGCCGAGGCGACGATCAGTCCGTCGACACGTTTTTCCAACAGAACGCGCAGGTAGCTGCGTTGCTTGTCGGGGTTGTCGTCGGAGTTGCAGAGGATTACGCAGTAGCCGTTACGCTCGCAATAGTCCTCAATACCCCGGGCCAGCTCGGCGAAGTACGGGTTGAGGCTGTTGGGCACCAGCAAACCGATGGTGGCCGTTGTTTTGGCCTTCAGGGAACGCGCCACGGCACTGGGGACGTAGTCGAGGGTTTTGATCGCCTCCTCCACCTTGAGCCGCACTTCTTTGCTGACTGGCCGAGTCTTGTTCACCACGTGGGAAACCGTGGTGTAGGAAATACCCGCGAGCGCTGCCACATCTTTGATCGTTGCCATGACTCAGGTCCGCCGACTTGCGCGCTGGCTGCGGTAGGTATCGAGCACCACCGCAACCACGATGACCGCACCGGTGATGATGCGCTTGGTCGGTTCGGTGGCACCGATCTGGGCCAGGCCGGCCGCCAGCACGGAAATGATCAACACGCCAAAAAAAGTACTGATGACCGAACCGCGTCCACCCATCAGGCTGGTACCGCCGATGACGACGGCGGCGATCACCTGCAACTCCAGGCCGGAGCCGGCGTTCGGGTCCGCCGCTTCCAGTCGCGAAATCTGGAACAGCGCGGCGATACCGGCCAGCAAGCCCATCAGGCTGAACACCAGAATCTTGTAGGGCTTTGGATTGATACCGGCCAGCCGCACCGCCTCTTCGTTGGTACCGATGCCAATCAGGTAGCGACCGAACACGGTCCGGGTCAACACGGCCTGGGCGATGAAAATGATCAGCAAGGCGATGATAAACGATGGCGAAATCCCGAAAGCGATCGGGTTGGACAACCAGGCAAACGCATCGCCGATGTACGCCGTGCGCGATCCGGTCATCTGATAGGCAACCCCGCGTGCCATTTCCAGCACGCCGAGGGAAACGATAAACGATGGAATGCGCCAGGCCACGGTAATCGAGCCGGTGATGGTGCCCGCGAGGGCTGCGGCCGCCATGCCGAGCAACGCTGCCGGCAGCACACTCCAACCCCAACCGAGAATCGCCACACTGACCGTCGAGGCCGCCAGCGCCAACACTGAACCCACCGACAGGTCGATGCCGCCGATGATCAGCACGAAGGTCATGCCGACCGCCAGGACCATCAGGTCCGGAATCTGGTTAGCCAAGGTGCTGAAGGTGTCGTAGGACAGGAAATGGCTGCTCAGGAGCGAGAACAGCACGACCATCGCCAGCAAGGCACCGGCCAGCCCCAGATAAGTGCCCAAGCCGTAAAAATTGCCACTGCGTGGACCGACGCCAGATACGGTTTTCATGAAAAATCCCTAGGCGCGGCTTCGTTGAGCAGCGCATCACGTTTTTGGTAGCCGGCAAAAGCGGCGGCAAGCAAATCATCCTGAGTCCAGCTGTCGCGCTCGAACGTATCGATCAGACGCCCCGCCGAGAGCACGCCGATCCGGTCGCAGATCAACATCAATTCGCGCAGGTCACTGGACACCACAACCAGCGCTTTGCCCTGGCGTGTCAACTCGCCGAGCAGGGCATAAATGTCGAATTTGGCGCCGACGTCGATACCACGGGTGGGTTCGTCAAACAGCAGGACCGAGCAATCACGCTCCAGCCAACGGCCGATCACGACTTTCTGCTGATTGCCACCGGACAGCTCGGACACCACTTGCGCCGGGCCGGAGCTGCGAATGCGCATGGCGTCGATCTGACGCTGGGCCAGTGCAGTTTCGTCATCTTTGTTGACGAACCCGCCACTGGAGATGCCCGGCATGTTGCCCAGGGCAATGTTGGCGCCGATCGACTGAGTCAGCAGCAAGCCTTCGCCCTTGCGGTCTTCAGTGATCAGGGCGATGCCGTGGGCAACCGCATCCACCGGCGAGCGAATGCTGACGACTTGCGCGGGAGAGCCTAGCGCTACGGTGCCGCTGTCTGCGGCGTCGGCACCGAAGATCAGCCGCAACAACTCGGTGCGCCCTGCCCCGATCAATCCGGAAATACCAAAGATTTCTCCGGCACGCACCTCAAAGGACACATCCCGAACTTTGTCGGCGCGAGACAAGCCCTTGACCGTCAATGCCGGAGCACCGATGTTGCGCACGCCCATGTCGATGTGTTCGCCCAGCTCCCGCCCCACCATCAAGGTGACCAGTTGTTCACTGTTGTAACTGGCCATCGGCTCGACGCACACCAGGTTGCCGTCGCGCAGCACTGCAATGCGCTGGGCGACTTGGGCCAGCTCTTCCAGACGATGGGAAATGTAGATGATCGACACGCCACGCGCTTGCAGACGGGTGATCTGCTCGAACAGCATCTCGACTTCACGGGCCGTCAGCATCGCGGTCGGCTCGTCGAGGATCAGAACATGACAGTCGCCGATCAGGTTGCGGGCAATCTCGACCATTTGCTGATGACCGATGCCCAGTTCGCCAACCAGCGTGTCCGGATCGATTGCATCGAGCCCGACTTGTGCCATGGCTTCGATCGCCGCCTTGCGCAGTTGCTTGCGGCTGATCCAGCCGCCGTTGTTCGGCAGGTTATCGAGAAACAGGTTTTCCGCCACCGACAAGGTCGGCAACAGATTGAGCTCCTGCATGACCATGCGAATGCCCAGATTCTCAGCCTGGGTGCGGCTGCCCGGGCGATAGTCCTGCCCCTGAAATTGCATCTGGCCGGTGGTCGGCGTGACCAACCCGCCGATGATCTTCGACAGCGTACTTTTGCCAGCGCCATTTTCACCGGTCAGCGCCAGCACTTCCCCGCGCATCAGCGTCAGGTCGATGCCGGTCAGGACCGGTTGCGCATAGGTTTTGCCGATGCCGCTGACCGAAAGGACAGCGTTCGGGTCGCGAACGGACATAAAAACTCTCCATGTGCTCGCCCGGACGGGCGAGCACCGTTGTGTCGCCAGAGGACTACTTTTTAGTGACCAGCTCTACCGGCGTCTCGATCACGCCACTGGCGCTGCTGTCGACTTTCTCGCCCTTGATGATTTTCAGCGCGGTCTCGATGCCGAACACCGCTTGCTTGGCGGCAAACTGATCCGCCGTGGCCAGCACGCGCCCGTCAGCGAGCATCGGCTTGATGGCGTTGATATTGTCATAGCCGACCACTTCAACCTTGCCGGCCTTGCCCGCGGCGCGTACCGCCGACACGACACCGAGCGCCATGCTGTCGTTACCGGCCAGCAGGGCTTTGGTTTGCGGGTATTCGCTGAGGATCGACGCGGCGACTTTGTTGCCCTTGTCGATCTCCCAGTCACCGGACTGAACCGAGACGACCTTGATCTGCGCCGCTTCCATCGCATCCTTGAAGCCGGCAGTGCGGGCCTGAGCGTTGGTGGTGGTGGACACGCCTTCGATGATGCCGACTTCGTCGCCCGCCTTGAGCTGCTTGGCCAGGTACTCACCCACCAGCCGCGCGCCTTTGCGGTTGTCCGGGCCTACGAATGGAACATTGAGGTTCTTGCTTTTGACCACGGCCGGATCAAGCTGATTGTCGATGTTGATCACGGTGATACCGGCATCGATGGCTTTCTTGATCACAGGAACCATGGCCTTGGAGTCTGCGGGAGCGATCACCAGCGCATTGACCTTGGCCAGAATCATTTGCTCGACAATGCGCGTCTGGCCAGCGGTATCAGTCTCGTCCTTGATCCCGTTGGAAATCAGATCGAATTCACTGGAGTGTTCTTTCTGGTAGGCCTTGGCGCCATCTTCCATGGTCAGGAAGAATTCGTTGGCCAGGGATTTCATGACCAGGGCGACTTTAGGTTTTTCAGGCATTTCGGCGAAAGCCGAAGAGACAGGCAACGCGGCGGATGCAGCAGCCAGCATTGCGACAGCGAGAAGACGTCCAGCGAATGGCAGCTTCATGGGTTCACTCCGATCTTATGATTATTGTGAGCAACGCTTGCGCTGACGTAAGGTGCGAGGCCTTCGCCGATGGTTTTAACCCATCAGTAAAGGCGCGCAAACGTTTGCGTAGACCGGACTATGCGAATCTTGTCGAGATTTGTCAATGCTGTGAAACGTTGTCAGGTAGCCGCTCACGCCGTAGTGCTGATCACGTTTCCAGAGCTTGTCAGCTCTTTCGCCAGCGCGGCCGCCACTTGCATCAATGCCGCAGACGTATCGGCAATCTGTGCCTGAATCGACATGACGGCAGTGGCCTTGGCTTCTGCCGACTGGAACGACGCGGCTTGGGTTGCTGCCAATTGCTGTTGTTGCTCGCGCAGTTGTTGCTGCAACTCCTGCATGCGTTTGAGCAACATCTGCACCGCAATGCTTTGCTGGCTGTCGGTGCTTTGCGCTTTCTCGCTGCCCTGAGCGCCGCCGCCTAGACTTACCGACTTTTTATCGCCCCCTTCCAGCCCCAGGCGCTGCGTCGAAGATTCGGATGTCTCGTCAGTCAATGTCGCGACCGTCGACGGCGCTTTACCACCGATGTTTATCACGGACGCATTTGGAAAACCGACGGTCAACGACATGTGAACTCCCTGAAAAAATGATTCCTCAAGGACAGATCGGCGTGCGCAGCGATTTCTTTAACGCTCTTCGACAACCCACGCTTAAACAAACTTTCGGAGAGCCGAACGACAAACTCAAAATCAGTCGGAAACCCGGACGACAGCGCGGTGAACCGCGTTGAAAATTTGTTTGAATCTTTAAACAAATCAGTTAGTTGAACGGCTTTCTCAATACGAAGTGTAATTGGTACGGATTCTGCTCTTCTCAAGCACCCCTGGCGTTCAGATCCGCCGGGGGCGCATCTAGATGAACCTGCATCAGCACCGTCACTACTAGAGAGAAAAATAATGACATCTGCTTTCAAGACCTTTGTTCCGGGCGCATTGGCCCTCCTGCTGCTTCTACCGACTGCCGTTCAGGCAAAAGAAGTCGAAACCCAACAGAAACTGGCAAACGTGGTGATCCTGGCCACCGGCGGCACCATTGCCGGCGCGGGTGCGAGCGCTGCCAACAGCGCCACTTATCAAGCCGCGAAAGTCGGCGTCGACAAACTGATCGCCGGCGTTCCGGAGCTCAGCCAGGTGGCCAACGTTCGCGGCGAGCAAGTGATGCAGATCGCGTCAGAGAGCATCACCAACGAAAACCTGCTGCAACTGGGTCGCCGCGTCGCCGAACTGGCCGACAGCGAAGACGTCGATGGCATCGTGATCACCCATGGCACTGACACCCTGGAAGAAACTGCCTATTTCCTGAATCTGGTGGAAAAGACCGAGAAGCCGATCGTTGTCGTCGGCTCCATGCGCCCGGGCACCGCAATGTCGGCTGACGGCATGCTGAACCTGTACAACGCGGTGGCGGTGGCCAGCAGCAAAGAAGCGCGGGGCAAAGGCGTACTGGTGACCATGAACGATGAAATCCAGTCGGGTCGCGATGTCAGCAAGATGATCAACATCAAGACCGAGGCGTTTAAAAGTGCCTGGGGGCCGCTGGGAATGGTGGTCGAGGGCAAATCCTACTGGTTCCGCCTGCCGGCCAAGCGCCACACCATGGATTCGGAATTCGACATCAAAACCATCAAGAGCCTGCCTGACGTCGAAATTGCCTATTCCTATGGCAACGTCAGCGATACCGCCTACAAGGCACTGGCTCAGTCTGGTGCCAAAGCGATCATTCACGCCGGCACCGGCAATGGCTCTGTCTCTTCGCGAGTTGTTCCAAGCCTGCAAGCCTTGCGCAAGGATGGCGTGCAAATCATCCGTTCTTCCCACGTCAACGCTGGCGGTTTCGTTCTGCGCAACGCTGAACAGCCTGACGACAAGTACGACTGGGTCGTGGCGCACGACCTGAATCCGCAGAAGGCCCGCATCCTGGCCATGGTCGCACTGACCAAGACCAACGACAGCAAAGAGCTGCAACGGATGTTCTGGGAATACTGATTCGCCCTCGCCCGCCCGACTCCGGTCGGGCACCGCTCAAGCCACTCGCCTGCGTCGGCGAGTGGCTCGCATCTAACGACTGACAAAAAAATCCCTTCTTCCTACACCAAATGGAACAAATCGCTGTCAGAGGATTTTCTTGAATTTTAAGCAGTTGCGAAAATGCCTACAGTTAAATACTGTATGCACGTACAGCTTAATAAGGATAATTCCGTGGACACCACTTCTGCCTCACCTGACTCCTATGTACGCATGGGCACGCGCGTTCAGAAAATCATCAACTCCCCCACCGCTCAAAAAGCCAAGGCTGCGCTGATTTTCCGTCTCCCGGACGAACCGGTGGATGAGTGGGAACGTTTGCTCGAAGAAATCGATGAAAACGACAACGTCACCCTCGCCTATCGCGATGACGGCGGTGTGCAGATTTTCTGGGTTGTGCCGAAGGAAGACTGAGTCAATGAGTGTCCGTTGTTTCGCTTTGCTGTTTCTGCTGTTCACCATGGGCGCCCATGCCGATGCTCCACGCACTTTCAGCGAGGCCAAGAAAGTCGCCTGGAAGTTGTATGCGCCGCAATCCACCGAGTTTTATTGCGGCTGCAAATACACAGGTAACCGGGTGAACCTTGCCGCCTGCGGCTATGTACCGCGCAAAAACGCCAAACGTGCTTCGCGTATCGAGTGGGAGCATATTGTTCCAGCCTGGCAAATTGGACATCAGCGCCAGTGCTGGCAGGAAGGCGGTCGCAAGAATTGCACACGGTATGACCCCGTTTATCAGAAAGCCGAGGCAGACTTGCATAACCTGGTGCCGAGCATCGGCGAGGTCAATGGCGATCGCAGCAACTTCAGTTTCGGTTGGCTGCCGGAGCAATCAGGCCAATACGGTTCATGCCTGACTCAAGTTGACTTCAAGGCGAAAAAGGTCATGCCGCGCCCATCCATTCGCGGGATGATCGCCCGGACTTACTTCTACATGAGCAAACAGTACGGCTTGCGCTTGTCGAAACAGGACCGGCAACTGTATGAAGCCTGGGATAAAACCTATCCGGTCCAGGCTTGGGAACGTCAGCGAAATCAAAGCGTGGCGTGCGTCATGGGGCGCGGCAATGAATTTGTCGGCTCAGTCGATATGAAAGCCTGCGGTTAAATGCTTTCTGAATGACAAAAGGCCTCGGATCCGCCATCCGAGGCCTTTTTTGTTTTCTAGCGCAGGCTTTGTTGCAGCGCCAAACGGTATTACTGAACTGCCGGGCGCTCAAGCACCAACACTTCAATGTTCTGCTTCTTCGCCTTGACCAGCGCTGCGTTCACCTGCGCTTGCTTGGCGTCGGCTTCGGCCTTTGAGTTGTATGGCCCCATCAGAATCCGGGTCTTGCCGTTTTCGCGAATCACGTTGGACATGAAACTATGCTCGATCAGCCAGCCGCTGAGATCGCTGACCGCCTGCGGCGTTTCACCTCGCACTTCCAGATCCCATTGTGGACCCGAGACCTGCGCCGGGGCACCCGCCGCTGTAGCCTGCGGCTTTGGCGCATCCACTCGCTTGCCCTCACCGCATCCCGCCAGCGCCAATACTGCAATCACCAAGACCATTTTGCGCACTGCGTTTCCCTCTGAATGCTTAAAGCGCGGATTTTAGCACCCATGAATACTTCTCGAGTGCCGCAAAATGGGCTCAAAACAACGAGAATGATGGTTACGGCCTCTGTATAGTTACACCTTGGGAATTAATGCTGCATCTGCGCGTCAGAAAGAGGCACCCAAATTGTGAGACTTCGCACTAATCTATACATACCACCGACCTCTGCACTGTCCGAATCAGGTGCCCCAGAAAGCAATCAAGGAGAAGACCATGCTGATACTCACCCGCAAAGTCGGTGAAAGCATAAACATTGGTGATGACATAACGATCACCATCCTCGGCGTAAGCGGCCAGCAAGTCAGGATTGGCATCAACGCCCCGAAAGACGTTGCGGTGCATCGCGAAGAGATCTATCAGCGCATTCAGGCTGGCCTGACTGCTCCGGACAAGCCGCAAACTCCCTGAATCCTGATGCAGTCAGTAGCCAGCCCGTTCACCCCCGGAACGACGGCTGGCTAAAGATTCTCGAAATGCAGCGCCGTTCCCCCCACACTCGTTACCCAAACGTCACGCCACGCGCCATACCAGTGGCTGCCATGACCATCAGCAGCATCAACATCCCTTCAACGTGACTGATGCGCGCAAACAGCTTCGCCCGCCCAGCCTCGATCGCCGTACCGCGCGCCAGCGCTACTCGCCATTTGATCAACGTGATCATGGGCGCTACTTCCAGCAGCAGAATCAGTACGAACAGGGTCATCTTCAGATGAAACAACGGCTGTTGCAGGTAATAGTCCGTGCCCTTTTCAAATCCGCCAAACGCTCGAATCCCACCGGTTACCAACAGAATGAGCGCGGAAATTCCCCAAAGGTTGTCTGCGATCAGCACACTGCGAACTTCCCCCGTGCCAGCCGCCAAACGTCGAAAATTCGTACCGCGCACAAGAACCGCCCAGAATCCCAGCACAACCGCTAAAAGATGCACGGCCGCAAGAAGCCAGTGAGTCAGCATCGAGACACTCCTTTCAGGATGAGTTGAATCAGCCTGTCAGTAGTAGCCCATCAATCAAAGGATTGCACTGGCGAGAAACTGCCGGGTTTGCCATAGCGGTCCATACGCCAGATACGAAGAGCCCAGCGCAATGGCTGGGCTCTGGTTATTTTCTGTTTTCCATCATTTTATCGGCGAGGGCCTTGGCCCTTTCGATCAATAGATTCTGCCTGTCTTCGTGAGTGGCACCGCCGACGACAGGTGCCGTCAGATTACTTTCGGCAATCAACGCAGCGCAAAAATATTGATCCCAAACAGTCCTGTTTTCGGACGACTGCTGGTTCGTTTGATCGGAGATCATTGGTGACTCCTTTGGATCAGATCACGCCCGAGTCACAGCGTTACAGGATCCATCTTAGAAGTACATGAGTGGCGATCCACGGTGATGCTTGAACTACAGCCCATTGAAGCAGAAGGCAAATGAACAGGTAAGCCGCAAAGAATTGCATCATCGCACGCTTCCCCATCAACACCTCTCCTGCCTCATGAACCAAGTCATGCGCCTGGCCGCCCGTTCTGATTGGATGAAGTTTGATGGTCGCAGTTCAATATCGAGCTGAAATGATTGTCATTTGGACTGCATCGAAGGTGCAGAAGCCTTCTTCTCCTCCAGGCTGGCATTCTTGCCTTCGGCTCGGCAGCGCCTGCAAGTGGTGGGTACGGGAGCCCAGCTGCAGTGATAGCGAAATTGCTCGCCGCATACAGAACAAATTGTCTCCGGCCACTCCCTGTTTCTACGTTCGCTCGTCAACGTTGCTTTCAGCTTTCGCATCGACTCGAGATTCTTCGCGCCCATGAAAACTCTCCGGTTTTTTTGTTCACGGCCAAACGTTTTTTTCTTTAATCACCGACTGGCGCACTGCCGACGAGTTCAATGCAGTAGCTTGAGCGGTATGATGTTTTAGAGGGACGCGCTGAACTGGCGTTCTGAGATGGGTGTTTTGCAAATCGCAAAAAGCAAAAAGGGGTTACCGTTTCCGGTAACCCCTCTAGACCGCCCAGCAGAGCGGATTTTGTTTGGTAGGCGCGATTGGACTCGAACCAACGACCCCCACCATGTCAAGGTGGTGCTCTAACCAACTGAGCTACGTGCCTGCTGTGAGGCGGCATTCTACGGAATTCCGGAGGGGTGTCAACACCTTTTTTCGAGCTAACCCTATGAATATGCAAAATATTTAATTTTGCCGCTGCAAAGAAGATTTTCCGGTGGCTGGCGGTGGATTTTTAACTCGGGTAGGATCGACGCACTCGTAAAATATATTAAACAGAGGCTGCAGGATGGCGCACACCCCCTACCCAGAGTCCTACTACGCTGCGTCGGCCAATGCGGTTCCGCCTCGCCCGGTGCTGCAGGACGACGTTGAGACTGATGTCTGTGTAATCGGTGCCGGTTATACCGGTCTGTCCTCTGCCCTGTTCTTGCTGGAGAACGGTTTCAAGGTCACGGTACTGGAAGCCGCCAAAGTCGGTTTTGGTGCGTCCGGGCGAAACGGTGGCCAGATCGTTAACAGCTACAGCCGCGATATTGATGTGATCGAGCGCAGTGTCGGCCCCAAGCAGGCTCAGTTGCTGGGGCAAATGGCGTTTGAGGGCGGGCGGATCATTCGCGAGCGCGTGGCCAAATACAATATCCAGTGCGACTTGAAGGACGGCGGCGTGTTTGCCGCCATCACCCCCAAGCAAATGGGTCATCTCGAATCCCAGAAGCGTCTGTGGGAACGTTTCGGTCACACGCAGCTGGAGTTGATGGATAAAAGCCGTATCCGTGAGGTGGTGGCCTGTGATCAATATGTCGGCGGTATGCTCGACATGAGCGGCGGACATATTCACCCGCTTAACCTGGCGCTGGGCGAAGCGGCGGCTGTAGAGTCGCTGGGTGGCGTCATTTATGAGCAATCGCCGGCGATACGCATCGAGCGCGGCGCCAATCCGGTAGTGCACACGCCGCAAGGCAAAGTCCGGGCAAAATTCATCATCGTGGCGGGCAACGCTTATCTGGGCAATCTGGTGCCGGAGCTGGCGGCCAAGTCGATGCCTTGCGGCACCCAGGTCATCACCACAGAGCCCTTGGGCGACGCGTTGGCGAAAAGCCTGTTGCCGCAGGATTATTGCGTCGAGGACTGCAATTACCTGCTCGATTACTACCGACTGAGCGGCGACAAGCGCCTGATATTCGGTGGTGGCGTGGTGTACGGCGCGCGTGACCCTGCCAACATCGAAGCGATCATTCGACCGAAAATGCTCAAGGCTTTCCCGCAGCTCAAGGATGTAAAGATCGATTACGCCTGGACCGGTAATTTCCTGCTGACGTTGTCGCGTCTGCCGCAAGTGGGGCGGCTGGGTGACAACATCTATTACTCCCAGGGTTGCAGCGGCCATGGCGTGACGTACACACATCTGGCGGGCAAGGTCCTGGCCGAAGCGTTGCGTGGCCAGGCCGAGCGTTTCGACGCGTTCGCCGACCTGCCCCACTACCCGTTCCCCGGTGGGCAATTGCTGCGCACACCGTTTGCGGCGTTGGGCGCCTGGTATTACGGGCTGCGGGATAAGTTCGGATACTAATGCAAAAAAAGGGTCGCTGAATGCGGCCCCTTTTTTGTAGGAGTGAGCCTGCTCGCGATAGCGGTGTGTCAGCCATAAATCTCTGACAGGAAAACCGCTATCGCGAGCAGGCTCGCTCCTACAAGGGATCAGTGATTACAGCTTGTCCCGTGCGATACCACTGCGGATTCGCAGGATGTCGGCCAGTACCGCAAGAGCAATTTCCGCTGGCGTCTTGCTGCCCAGGTTCAAGCCGATTGGCGCATGAATCCGCGCCAGTTCGGCATCGCCCAAGCCACCAATGCGCCGCAAGCGCTCGAAGCGCTTGTGCGAAGTCTGCAGCGAGCCCATCACGCCGATGTAGAACGCCTCGGTGCGTACCGCTTCCATCATGGCCAAATCGTCGATACGCGGATCGTGGGTCAGCGCCACCACGGCCGTGTCGCTGTGGCAGCCGCCGTCGGCGATGAATACGGATGGCAATTGGCGACGAATCTCTACGTTTTCCAGGACCACGCCTTCCAGCACTTCATCCCGCGGATCGCACAGAATCACTTCGAAGCCCAGGCCCACGGCAAACTCCGCACAGGCCTGGGCCACGCTGGAGTAGCCGGCGAGCAACAAGCGCTGAGCGGCACCGATGCGCAGCCGCACACGGTCGACCTCACGCTCGACGCGAACACCCTGCTCGCGATCATCGAGCAGACTGCGCACCCCACTGGCCAGATCGACTTCACGGATCAAGCGGCGTCGGCCCAATAGCGCCGACTCCAGCTCCCGCAAATGCGCCTGAACATCGCAATCAGATTCAAGCGTCTCTACCAGCACGTCGAGCACGCCACCACAGGGCAAGCTGACCCGCGAGCGCGGATCGTCACCTTCGCCGTAACGCACGACGCCGACGGCGTCGTCAAACGCGCCTTCGGCGACGCGCTCAAGAAAGTCTTCCTCGACACAGCCGCCAGACAGCGAACCGATCCACTGGCCGTCGGTATTGACTGCCAACAGCGAACCCGGCGCACGGGGCGCCGAGCCGTAAGTGGCGAGCACCGTGCACAGCCAGACGCGTTGCCCGGCCAACGACCACTCCAGCGCCCGCCGCACCACTTGCAGATCGAGATGCTGCATGTCAGTGCGCCTTGTGCTCGAGCGGCGCATCGGCCCGCAGCTTCTGCACGTCGTTTACCGCCAGGTCGCCCGGTAGACCACCCCAACCCTGACGCAGGTAGTTCAGCAAGTCGGTGAGTTGTGCATCGCTGAGTTTTTCGATGAAACCGGGCATCGGTTGCATGTGCTCGAACCCGGAGAATTTCTGTTCACCGATACCGTCGTCGATTACCCGCACCAGATTGCGCGGATCTTCCAGACGCAGCGTGGTATTGCCGCGCATGGCCACGGCGATGTGTGGCTTGCCTTCGCCATCGACCGCGTGGCAACCGGCACAGACGTTCAAGTAGTCCTGACGCCCGCGCTGGGCGCTGGCGCTGAGTTTTTCCAGTGGCACGTCGGTCAGCACTTTTGCCGCTGGCGGCTGATCGCCGAGCAGGAAGGTGGCCATGGCGGCCAGATCCGGGTCAGTGAGGCCCTGAGTGCTGTTGTGGAACACCGGGAACATCTCGTTGAACATCGTGCCCTGGGCGCTCATGCCGTGCTTGAGGAACGAGCTCAGGTCCTGATGATTCCAGCCACGCGCGGCCAGGTCAGTGGCCAACAGGCTCGGCGCGAGATAGCCATTGAGAACGCCACCGGTCATGCGCTTGTCCATCTGCATCGCACCAGGCAAACCGCGTGGCGTGTGGCACTCGCCACAGTGACCGAGCACGTCGACCATGTACTGGCCGCGCTTCCAGGCTTCGCTCTTGCCTTCGGCGGATTCCAGCTTCACGTCCTTGCCGTACATCATGTTCCAGCCCATGAGGCCAGGACGCACATTGAACGGAAAGCTCAGGCTGGTGACCGGAGCGGCGCGCTCGATCGGCGCGATGGTTTTCAAGTAGGCATGAATCGCGTCGGAGTCTGCACGCGGGATCAAATGATACGAGGTGTACGGCATCGCCGGGTACAGGTTCGCCCCATCGCGGCGCTTGCCTTCGGTCAACGCAGCGAAGAATTCGTCATCGTTGTACAAACCGATGCCGTGCTCTTTGCTCGGCGTGATGTTGGTGCCGTAGATCGTGCCGAACGGCGAGACGATCGGCAGGCCGCCCGCATACGGCGCGCCACCCGGCGCGGTATGGCACGCCATGCAGTCGGCGGCACGGGCCAGGTATTCGCCCTGCTTGACCTGCGCATCGTCAGCGTGAGCCAGCAACACAGGCGCTGCCAGGCCGACCGTCAACGCGAGACGGCTAAGTAGTTGTTTCATGCTTAACCCTCCTTGACCAGGCCGAGATCAGTCAGCACGTTGCGCGTGGCGCTGTAGTAGCGCACGTAGCCGGTGCAACGGCAGATGTGATGACCGAGGCTGTCCTCGATGACTTTTTCCAGTTGGCTTTTGACGATGGGCTGTCGCTGCAGCTTCTCTACCAGCACCGTCGCGGCATTGACGAAGCCAGGCGCGCAGTAACTGCACTGGAAGGCGAATTCGTCGACGAAGCGCTGCTGGATCGGGTTCAGTTCAGTGACCTTGCCCTGCTCGTCGCGGGTCGCGTGGCCTTCGATGGTGCGCACCTTCTTGCCTTCGAAATAGTGCGCGCCAGTAATGCAGGTGCGCACTTCTTCGCTGGTGCCGTCCGGGTTATCAACGATCACCACGCAGGCGTGGCAAATGCCCTGGCCGCAGCCCAGGCGCGAACCGGTGAGGTTCTTGTACTCGTGCAGGTAATCGATCATCGGCAGGTCATCAGGGATGTCCACCGGGCCGACGGATTGACCGTTGAGGGTCAGTTGAAGCGGACGGTTAGCCATTGAGGGCCTCCTTGATGCGTGCAGAAGTGATAGGCAAGTCGCGGACACGTTTGCCGATGGCATGGGCCACAGCGTTTCCGATGGCACCGACCACCGGGATCATCACCACTTCGGCGATGCCTTTGGACGGGTCGCTCGGCGACAATGGCGGCAGGATTTCCGCAGTCTGTTTCCACACCGCAACGTGACGCGCCATCGGCAGGCGGTAACGGTTGAAGTTCCAGTCACCCTCCCCCGGCCCGCCTTCGTACAGCGGCATTTCTTCCATCAGCGCATGGCCGATGCCCATGGCGATGCCGCCTTCGAGCTGACCCTTGACCAGTTCCGGCACCAGTACCCGACCGCACTCGACCCACGAGTGATGGTTGAGCACCGACACTTCGTGCGAACCCTTGTTGACCTTCACTTCCACCAGCGTCGCCACCGGGCTGTAGTAAGTCACCGCCGCGTTGTTCAACTGGGTCGCCGGGTAGGCGATGTTCTGCCGGTCCAGCAGATGGAAACCAGCGCTGTTCATCTGCGCTTTCTTTGCTTTCGGCGCACCGTCGCCGTACTTCACCGCCAGGCCATCGAGCGGCAGACGCTCGCGCACGCCATCGATGCTGAACTCGGCCTCGGCCCAGCTCCAGCGGTTGAAACCATGGACCGTCGCGCCAGTGACCAGACCGCGCTCGTGAGCACGTTTGGCCAGCACTGCAAAAGGCAAAGGTTCCATGCCGTTGGCGGTGAGCTTGCCGTCAACCCAATGGGCGTCTTCACGGCGTACCACATAAGGGTTGGCCTGGCCGCCGTAAGGGCCTTGGCGCCAGATCTCCAGCGCCGCTGGCCACAAGCCGTGGTTGAACAGCACACGCGCCGCTTCACGGGTGGCGTGGCTGAAGTAGTACGCCGAGTTGGTGGCCGACGACGCCGAAGCGACCTTTCCGACCCAGCGCGGGTTGCGCAGGAAGTTGTCCTGCTCGGCCTGGCTCATGATGTAGGGGTTGCCGCCGCTGATCAGCTGCAACTCTTTCCATTCGGTTTCGCCAGTCTTCACTTCGTGTGCCGGGTTGCCGAGGAAATCGGCCACCACCATCGCCTGTGAAGTGGACATGCCGGTGCCGATTTCGATACCGATGTGGCGCAGGGTGATACGACCGTCAACGGTGTATTCGATGCTGGCCATCGGCGCTTCCGAACCGGTGCCGAAGTCTTTCTGGCAGATGGCGAAACCGACGCCGTACCAGTTGTCCGGGTCGGCTGATTCGCGTTGTTGCTTGATTGCGTCGCGGTTTTTCCAGGTGTCGTGAACGGCAGCCTTGTCGAGAATTTCATGCAGGCGCAAGGCACCGGCCGGGATCGCGCCCTGGGTGTTTTTCATGCCCGAACGCAGCGCATTCTTGCGCCGCAACTCAATGGCATCGACACCGAGGCGATCGGCGATTTCGTCGACCATCATCTCGGTGGACGCCATGCTTTGCAGGGTGCCGTAGCCACGCATCGAACCGGCTTCCACCGCGCGCGAATGATAGGCCGTGACCTGCAAATCGTTCTGCGGCATGTAGTAGATCGACTGCGCCGCCGTAGCGCCAACCGCTGCCACGGATGGGCTGTAGTTGACGCGTCCACCGCCGTCGACGCTCATCTCGGCGCGGAAAATCCTGAAGCTGTGATCGGTCTTGTCCACGGCCAGTTGATAGCGGATATCGAATGGATGGCGCTTGATGCCGCTCTGGAATTGCTCGTAGCGGTCGTTGGCCAAACGCACCGGTACACCGGCGCCGTACAACGCTGCGAGGGCGGCGTAGTAGACGAAAATGTTGTGGTCTTTGGAGCCGTAACCAACGGTGTAGCCCGGGTGCATGTTGAGGTTGGCCAGGCCGAAGCGCGACGGTGCGATCATCTTCGCGGTCTCGGTCGCGGTTTCCAGCGGACATTGGGTAGCGACGACAAAGTGCAGGGTCTTGGTCGCCGGGTCGTACCAGCCGTTGCCGTTGTCCGGTTCCATCGCGGCCGGTTCGATCGACGGCGTCTTGTAGCGCTCGTCGAACACCAGCCAGTTGTCCGGCGGGGTGTCGATCTGCTGCTTCATGCGTTCGGCGTAGAACAAGCCGCGCTCGGTCAGGTTGCCGTGCAGGTTCGGCTGGGAATTCCACACCGGGCGACGGTTTTTCAGCATCGGAAACAGGATCGAGTCCTTGAGGCTGGCGAATTCGTCTTCGTCCGCCGAGGTCGGCCCGCCCACGCGCACATAGCGGAAGCTGCCGTAGGGATCGCCTTCGTAATACGGCACCTTGGCACCGTAACGAATCGCTTTGTCATTGAATTTGAGTTGAGCCTTGGCCTTGCGGAACCGCTCGAAATCGTTCCAGATCAGGATCGCCACCGGGTGACCGATGAACATCGGCACCTTGCCTGCCGGCAGCAGCGGATCCGGCGCGTGTTCTTCAGGGAACACGATGCCGTCCTTGACCAGGTCATCGGCGGTGACGATGCGATCCGGTTGCAGATCGGCGCCTAGCCACGCCAGGTCGATGCCGGCAAAGATGTGGTCGGCCTTGATGGTTTTCAGCAGCATGGCGTGGCCTTGCTGCTGCGGCCAGCCCGGCATGTCCTTGGCGCGGATGTCGCGGGCAAAAACCTTGCTGCCGCAAACCTTGGACAAGGCATCGTTACGGGCGCGCGCCTGGCCATTGTTGCCGAGCCACTGCTCGGACGGCACGGTCACGCTGTTTTCCATCAAGGCGGCCAGCGCCTGGCTGCTCAATGGCGTGAGCGTCACGCTCACACCCGCTACCAGCCCGCCCTGAAGGAACGAGCGCCGGGATATATCACGGTTGGACATGGATCATCCTCTGGGCGGTTATGGGGTCCGCCCTTCTGGTTATGTACTGGGAATCTCGAGTCTTGCAGAAGCCCTTCTTGACGATGCAAAGGGCTGTGTCGACAGTGCAAAGCTGACCGAAAGGTTAACTTTAAAGGTTTATGCGCGTGCGGAAAACAAAAAACTGACCATGAGATCAAAAAACCGCGGCTTTTCGCCGCAGCAGGTCAATGAACAAACCCAACTCCCGACTGATGTGCTCCCCCTTGCGCAACAACAGTCCGAATGGCGCCAATTGCACATCCAGCTCCACCGGCAGCGCCACCACCAGGCCCATTTTCAGGTAGTCGCGCAGTGCGGTTTCCGACAGCACCATGATCGCGTCGGTCAGTTGAATCAGTTGCTGCATCGAGTACACCGAGCTGCATTCAATAATGTCTGCCGGCAGCGGCAGCGCCAGGCGCTGCAAGGCTTGATCCAGGCCGATGCGCGCCGGACTGGTTTCAGGTTGCAGAATCCAGGGCCAGCCGTTGACCAGTTCCGCCATTTCCAGCTTCTTGCGTCGGGCCAGCGGATGGCCAGCATGCACCACCACCAGCAAACGTTCATTGCCCAGTTGTTCGAAGACGTAGTGCTCACTGTCGGTGGCGGCGTTGCGCCGGGCGATGGCGAGGTCGATACGGCCCTGTTCCAGCAACTGGATCACCTGGTCACTGGTGTCACCCATGATGCGAATCCGCAATTGCGGATTGAGCGACTTGATCTCGGCAATCGAATCCATGACCAGATCCGGCGCTGCGCCCATGATGGTGCCGATCGACAAGTAGCCGTAACCGCCCTGCTGCCGCGCCATCAGGTCCTCGGCGCAACGGTCGAGACCGCTGAGGGCCGATTCGGCAAAACGCACCAGTTCCTGGCCCAGCGCCGTCGGTCGCATGCCCCGGGGCAAGCGTTCGAACAGGTCGCAACCGAACATGTCTTCAATTTCATGGAGCATGCGCGTGGCCGCCGGTTGCGACATGTTCAGGCTTTGCGAAGCGCGGTGCAGGTTCTGGCTGGTGCTGAGCGTCACCAGCATGTGCAAATGCTTGTAGCGCAGGCGATTGAGCAGGCTGCGGGAGATGATCGGCGTGGTCATGGCAAACCTTTTTATCGATACCCTCAAGGTATCAGTTGTGAGCTAGATTCGATTTGTAACGCATCGATCAGCGGCCGTACAGTCTTCCCCATAAGAACAAATGCCCTACCAAAGGAAAACTGCGATGAAGACTCTACCTGCGCCTCTGCTCGCCAAAATTTCCTGGCGGCTGCTGCCGTTTCTCTTGTTGATGTACATCATGGCCTTCCTCGACCGCGCCAACGTCGGGTTCGCCAAGCAAGCCTTCCAAGCCGATACCAACATCAGTGATGCCGCGTTCGCCTTTGGCGCCGGGGTGTTCTTTGTCGGTTATGCGCTGCTCGAAGTACCGAGCAACCTGATCCTGCACCGCGTCGGCGCCCGTTTGTGGATGTGCCGGATCATGGTCACCTGGGGCCTGGTTTCTGCAGCCATGGTCTTTGCCCACAACGAAACCACCTTCTACGTCCTGCGCTTTTTGCTGGGCGTGGCCGAAGCCGGGTTCTTCCCCGGGGTGATCCTTTACCTCACCTACTGGTTCCCCAGCGCTGTGCGCGGCAAGGCCATGGGTTTCTTTTACTTCGGTGCGCCGCTGGCGTTCATCTTCGGTAGCCCGTTGTCCGGTCTGCTGCTGGAACTGGACGGCTTTGCCGGGTTCCACGGCTGGCAATGGCTGTTCGCCGTTGAAGGCTTGATGGCCTCGGCAGTGGGCGTCTGGGCCTACTGGTATCTGGACAATCGCCCGGCCGATGCCAAGTGGCTGACCGTCGAAGAGCGCCAACAAGTGCAGAGCCTGCTCGATCAGGAAGACAGCCATAAACAGAACCACGGCCGCAGCCTGCTCAACGTGATTTGCCAGCCGTCGATACTTTACCTGTGCCTGATCTACCTGCTGATCCAGGCCAGCGTCTACGGCGTGGTGTTTTACCTGCCGACCCAGGTCGGTGGACTGCTCGGCACCAAGGTCGGGCTGATGGTTGGACTGGTCACCGCGATCCCATGGATCTGCGCTCTGATCGCCGCCTACCTGATTCCCGGCTACAGCGACCGTACCGGCGAACGTCGCCGCACCGCATGCCTGACTTTGCTCATGGCCGCCGCCGGGATCGCCTGCTCGGTAACCTTCAGCAACCCGCTGCTGGGCATCATCGCCCTGTGCTTCGCCGCTTCCGGTTTCATCGCCGTGCAACCGGTGTTCTGGACCTTCCCTTCCAGCTACCTCGCCGGCAGCGCCGCCGCAGCCGGGATCGCCCTGATCAACTCGTTCGGCGCCCTCGGCGGCTTCATCGCCCCGGTGCTGAAGAACTGGGCCGAAGGCGCTTTCCATTCACCGGCAGCCGGCTTGTACGTGCTGTCCGCTACCACTGTCATCGCCGCGTTGCTGGTGCTGGGCGTACGTGCGCCCGGGCATAAAGCCTCGAACAAACCGGCCACCATCTAACCTGACCGCCGTTTAAAAAAAGGAATCACACCATGGGCATTCCAACCATCAAGCACGTCCGAGCTTTCACCCTGCGCGGCGGTGGCGCGGATTATCACGATCAAGCGGACGGCCACTGGATCGACGATCACATTGCCACGCCAATGAGCAAATACCCCGAGTACCGCCAGAGCCGCCGCACCTTCGGCATCAACGTGCTTGGCACCTTGGTGGTCGAGATTGAAGCCAGCGACGGCACTGTCGGTTTCGCCGTGACCACGGGTGGTGAGCCTGCCGCTTACATCGTCGAGAAACACCTGGCGCGCTTCCTCGAAGGGGCTCGCGTCACCGACATCGAAAAAATCTGGGACCAGATGTACCAGTCGACCCTGTATTACGGGCGCAAAGGCATCGTGATCAACACGATCTCCGGCGTCGACCTGGCGCTGTGGGATTTGCTCGGCAAGATCCGCCAGGAGCCGGTGCATCAGTTGCTCGGTGGCGCGGTGCGCGACGAATTGCAGTTCTATGCCACCGGCGCCCGCCCGGACCTGGCGCAGAAAATGGGCTTCATCGGCGGCAAGATGCCGCTGCACCACGGCCCCGCCGAAGGCGAGGAAGGCTTGCGCAAGAACCTCGAAGAACTGGCGACCATGCGTGAACGCGTTGGCCCGGACTTCTGGCTGATGCTCGATTGCTGGATGAGCCTGGACCTCAACTACGCCACCAAACTGGCGGTCGGCGCCCACGAACATGGGTTGAAGTGGATCGAGGAAGCCCTGCCGCCGGACGATTACTGGGGCTACGCCGCCCTGCGCAACAACGTGCCCAAGGGCATGCTGGTGACCACCGGCGAACATGAAGCCACGCGCTGGGGCTTCCGCATGCTGCTGGAGATGGGCTGCTGCGACATCATTCAGCCGGATGTCGGCTGGTGCGGAGGCCTCACTGAACTGGTGAAAATCTCGGCCCTCGCCGACGCGCACAATGCGTTGGTCATTCCGCACGGTTCCTCGGTGTACAGCTATCACTTCGTCGCCACTCGCCATAACAGCCCGTTCGCCGAGTTCCTGATGATGGCGCCCAAGGCAGACGAAGTGGTGCCGATGTTCCATCCGCAATTGCTCGGCGAACCGGTGCCGGTCAATGGCCGCATGCGTCTGTCGGAACTTGATCAGCCCGGTTTCGGCGTGACACTCAACCCCGAATGCCAACTGCATCGGCCCTACAGCCGCTGAGAAAGGAGCTCGACATGAACATGCCGCACAACGCTTTCAAGGCTGCGCTGAACAAACCCGCGACCCAATACGGCATTTGGGCCGGGTTCGCCACCGGCTACGCCGCCGAGATCGTCGCCACCACCGGTTACGACTGGATGCTGATCGACGGCGAGCACGCGCCGAACACCGTGCCCGGCGTACTGACGCAATTGCAGGCAGTCGCCCCCTACTCCACCGCGCCAGTCGTGCGCGCGGTGAATGGCGATGCCAACCTGATCAAGCAACTGCTGGATATCGGCGCGCAGACACTGATGATCCCGATGGTTGAAACCGCCGAACAAGCCCAGGCACTGGTGCGCGCCATGCGTTACCCGCCCCACGGCATTCGCGGTGTCGGCGGCGGCCTGACCCGCGCCACACGCTGGGATGGCGTACCCGACTATCTCAATACCGCCCACGAACAACTGTGCCTGATCGTGCAGGTGGAATCGCGGATCGGCGTGGAAAACGTCGAAGCGATTGCTGCCGTCGAAGGCGTGGATGCGGTGTTTATCGGTCCGGCAGATCTGTCGATTGGTCTTGGTCATGCCGGCAATCCTGGCCATCCGGACGTTCAGCAACGTATCCGCCACGCGGTGGACGCCACGCTCGCGGCGGGCAAGGCCTGCGGCATCCTCGCCCCCAACGAAGAAGACGCCCGTCGCTACCAAAGCTGGGGCTGCCAGTTCATCGCGGTAGCCATCGACATCAGCTTGCTGCGTCAGAGCGCCATGGCCACCCTCGCCCGTTACCGCGAACCCGCCAGCACTCAAGCGCCTTCACGCACTTACTGATCTGCCAAGGAGTCGTCCCCATGTCGTCCGTGCCTGTTTACGAAAACTTCATCAACGGCCAGTTCGTGGCCAGCGCTGCCCACATCGATGTGATCAACCCGGCTACCGGCGCCGTGTTGTCGAAAGTCCCCGCCTCAACCGCCGAAGACGTCGAACGCGCCCTCGCCGCGGCCCGTGCGGCGCAAAAGGACTGGGCGCGCAAACCGGCCAATGATCGCGCCGGCTACCTGCGCCGCATCGCCACCAAGCTACGGGAAAACGTGCCGCACCTGGCACGCACGATCACCTTGGAACAAGGCAAGATCAGCAGCCTGGCCGAGGTCGAAGTCAACTTCACCGCTGACTACCTCGACTACATGGCCGAATGGGCGCGGCGTATCGAAGGCGAAATCATCACCAGTGACCGCCAGAACGAAAACATCTTCCTGTTCCGCAAACCGCTGGGCGTGGTGGCCGGGATTCTGCCGTGGAATTTCCCGTTCTTTCTGATCGCCCGCAAAATGGCCCCGGCGCTGTTGACCGGCAACACCATCGTCATCAAACCCAGCGAAGAAACCCCGAACAATTGCTTCGAATTCGCCCGCCTCGTGGCCGAAACCGACCTGCCGCCCGGCGTGTTCAACGTAGTCTGCGGTGACGGCCAGGTTGGCGCGGCGCTCAGTGGGCACAAAGGCGTGGACATGATCAGCTTCACCGGCAGCGTCGCCACCGGATCGCGCATCATGGCCGCCGCCGCGCCGAACATCACCAAGCTCAACCTGGAACTGGGCGGCAAAGCCCCGGCGATTGTACTGGCTGACGCTGACCTCGATCTGGCGGTCAAAGCCATCCGCGACTCACGCATCATCAACAGCGGCCAGGTGTGCAACTGCGCCGAGCGGGTGTATGTAGAGCGCAAGGTTGCGGATCAATTCATCGAACGCATCGCTGCGGCGATGAGCGCGACTCGCTATGGCGACCCAATCGCACAGCCCGACGTCGAGATGGGACCGCTGATCAATCGCCAAGGCCTGGATAGCGTCAACCGCAAAGTCCGTACTGCGTTGAGCCAGGGTGCAAACTTGATCAGTGGCGGACAGATGGCCGATCTGCCCAATGGCTTCCACTTCCAGCCCACTGTTTTAGCCGGTTGCCGCGCCGACATGGAAATCATGCGCGAAGAGATTTTCGGTCCGGTGCTGCCGATCCAGATCATCGATGACCTGGACGAAGCCATCGCCTTGGCCAACGACTGCGACTATGGCCTGACCTCGTCGATCTACACCCGTGACCTTGGCAAAACCCTGCATGCCATGCGCGAGCTGGATTTTGGCGAAACTTACGTCAACCGCGAGAACTTCGAAGCGATGCAAGGCTTCCATGCCGGTGTGCGTAAATCCGGGATTGGCGGAGCGGATGGCAAGCATGGGCTGTATGAGTACACCCATACCCATGCGGTTTATTTGCAGGGCTGAACGTTGCTTTGAACCTGTGGCGAGGGAGCTTGCTCCCGTCGGGGTGCGAAACGCCCCATGCGGGGACTGCTGCGCAGTCCAGCGCGAGCAAGCTCCCTCGCCACACTTGCTCAATGCTCAAAAATCCACAGTCGCCGACAGCAAATAGGTCCGCGGCGTCGACAGCGTCAAACCCGGCTCGCTGTCATCCGAAGCCCCGGCCGAACTCCAGTAACGCTTGTCGGCCACGTTCTCGACATTGGCCCGCACGGTAATGGTCTTTTCGTCGACCCTGAACGCATAGCGTGCGCCGACGTCGAATCGCTCCCAAGAGTCGATTTCTTTGTTGTTGGACTGATCCAGATACTGCGAACTGGAATAGATCCCGCGACTGGTCAAAGTCAGGCCCTGCACGTTCGGCACGTCCCACTCGGCACCGAGGTTGACGTTGTATTTCGGCGTCGCGGGCGCCCGGTTGCCGTCAAATGTGCCATTGGTGGTATCGGTCAACTCGCTGTCGATGTACATCACACCGCCGAGCAACCGAAACCCTTTGAGCGGTTCGCCAAAGACGCTCAACTCGACACCCTCGTTATTGCGTTTGCCATTGGGGCCGAAGACTCGCGTCGTGGCGTTGGTCTCGTAGGCCGGCTGCTTGATGCGAAACACCGCAGCGGTGACGGCGAATGCTCCGGCGTCGTACTTGGCACCGACTTCGACCTGGCGACTGATGAACGGCGGGAAAATCTCGTCCTCGTTCACCGAGGTCGACGGCGCGATCTTGCCCTGGCTCAAGCCTTCCATGTAGTTGGCGTACAGCGACAGCTTGTCGGTCGCCTTGAACAGAACGCCGCCCGATGGCGAGAACTTTTCTTCGTCGTAGGCGGTATCGCCTTTGACGTCATCCGACCAGTCGTCCACCTTCACTCGTTGCCAACGTCCACCGAGGGTCAGCAACACTCGGTCATCGAAAAAGCCCAGGGTGTCGGACAACGCTACGCTGCTGAAGCGGTTTTCGGTGTAGACCTCTGGATCCTGACGCGTCGGGCGCACTGGCGTTGGCGTTTCCACAGGGTTGTAGAGGTTGCTCGAGGCAGCGGCATAACGGGCGCCGCCGTTTTCGAAGTCCATGTAGAAATAGCTGGCCGCCAGGTTGACCTGATGGCTCACCGGCCCGGTATGGAACCAGTTGCGCACGCCCGCCGTGGCCGTGCGGACATTTTCGTCGCGGGTAAAGTCACGCGGCTGAACACTGAAATCGCCAGCGTCATTGGTGACCGCAACGGCATGCCGGAGGAAGTCATGGTTGCTTTTGCGCGCCCCCACGCCGCCGTACAGCATGACTGAATCGCTGACATCGAACTCGCCGTTCAGCGTGCCGAAGGTGTCCGTGGTTCGCGCCTGACTCCAGGGCTGCGCATAGTTGTCGCGGACATCGTTGGCATTCGGCACCTTTGCATTGGGGCCGATTTGCACGCGCTCTTGCGGGGCATCGGTATCGCGCTCAGTGTGGCCGATGTCAGTCGAAAGCCGCAGGCGCTCACCGCGAAAATCCAGACCCAGCACGGCCATCTCGCGGTCAACACTCTGGTGATCCCAGTCGGTGTCGCCGGACTGTTTCACGCCGTTGAAGCGAATGCCGAACATGTCACCTTCACCGAAACGCCGCCCGACATCCACGGCACCGCCGAGTTGGTTATCGGATGCATAGCTGCCGGTAAACGATGTGATCGGCTGGTCAGTGGCGCGCTTGGGCACCACGTTGATCCCGCCGCCCACGCTGCCTCGCGGCGAGATGCCATTGATCAGTTGGCTCGGGCCTTTGAGAATGTCGACGCGGTCGGCCATTTCCATATCGATCGTATAGGTTGGCAAGACGCCGTAGAGACCGTTATAGGAAACGTCGCTGTTGAACAGGCTGAGCCCGCGAATGGTGAATTGCTCGTAACGCCCGCCAGCCGGGTTGGTGGTGCGCACTGATGCATCGCTGGCGACCAGGTCGCCCAAGGTCCGTGCCTGTTGGTTTTTCACCGTTTCACTGGTGTAGGTGGTCATGCTGAACGGTGTTTCCATGAAATCCTGCGAGCCCAGCAACCCTTGCGACCCTCGGCGCGCGACCTGGCCGCCGACATACGGATCACCATGCTCGGAATCTTCTGCTGCCACGATAGAGGTCGCGCCCAATTGCAGGCTGGCGCCTGTAGGGGCCGGAATCAGAATGTAGGCGCGTTCGCCCACTGGCTGCAGTTGCAAGCCCGAGTTCTGCAACAAGCGGGCAAAGCCCTCTTCCACTCCGAACTCACCGGACAAGCCGGCGCTGCTGCGACCGCTGACCAGCGCCGGATCGACCGACAGATTGACCCCCGCCAAACCGGCGAACCGTGTCAACGCATCGCCAAGGCCTCCGGCGGGCACCTGGTAACTGCGACGGGCGGCGTCATCGGCCCAACTGCTGTTCATCAAAAGCGGGCTGGCACTGAGGCTCAACATCAGGCTCAGGCGCAACAACGGACGCAGACCGGACGACACCGGGCGCGGACAGCAGGACTTTACTGCGGGCATTTGAAGAAGCTCTCTTGTTCGTTCAGTTGCCTTGAATGACAAGCGAGTCGAGAAAAGGGGACAGACCTCACACAACTTTTTTGCGTGGCAGCAACGTCACCCAATAGCGGGTCCGCATTTGCACTTCCAGCGGCAGACTCGCAGAGAGCAGCGCGAGAATGCGATCGGTATCGTCCAGCCGAAAACTGCCGGTCACACGCAGCGTTTCGAGTTCCGGCTCCCAGCGCAAGACACCTGGCCGATAGGTGTCGAGTTCACGCAGGAAATCCCCCAACGGCTGATTGTTGGCCATCAGTACGCCTTCACGCCAACCGGGTTGGAGCACGTCAAAGGCTTGCACCGCTCCGGCACCTGACGCTCGCAAATTGGTTTGCTGACCGGCCCCAAGCGTGAGCAAGGCGCCCTGCAAAGGTCGCAACTGCACTGCACCGCTAAACACCGACACCCGGCAGCCCAGGGCATCCTGACGAACACAGACTTCGCTTTGATCAACGAGCACCTGACCGAACCGGGTCTGGATCGTCAGCGGTGAGACACCCGACACCTTCAACGACATTTCGCCCTCCACCAATTTCACATGGCGATTCGGCATGTCCACATCGACGGCGCTGGCGGTATTGAGTTGCAATTTGCTGCCATCGGCCAATTGCACCTGTTTGCGCTCGCCTGTGGCGGTGTGCAAATCGGCACGCCAGATTTCCAGCGGCAACTGCCGACTGATCAGCCAGGCCGCTGGCACCAAAGCCACCGCGCCCAAGGCACGCTTGAGCACCACGCGCCGTCCGGGATCAGGGCGGTCGAGCGTGCTCAGGGCCAATGCCGAGGGCAGGTCGGTAAAGCGTTGACGCAAGGCCTGTGCCTTCTGCCACGCGTGCTCGTGACTGGCCGAGGTTTCGCGCCACCGCTGCAGATTCGCGCGATCCTGCTCGGTGGCTGCGCCGGACTCCAGCAACGCCAGCCATTGCGCAGCGGCACGGACCACTTGGCGGGCGTCGGGCGCGGCACTGTTCACAGTTCCACCAACAGGCAGTGCTCGTAGGCCTGTGCCATGTAGCGCTTGATCGTGCGCTGCGACACTTTCAGGCGCTCGGCAATGTGCTGATAGCTCAAACCTTCAAGTTGACTCCAGAGGAACGCCCTGCGTACTGGGTGCGGCAATCCGTCGAGCAACTCGTCCAGCGCTTGCAGGGTTTCCAGCAACAGCCAGCGCTGCTCAGGGGACGGCACGCAGTCTTCAGGCAGCAATGCCAGCGCGTTCAGGTACGCCTGCTCCAGGCTACGTCGCTTGTAGAAGTTGCTCAGCAGGCGCTTGCCCACCGTCAGCAAATAGGCACGGGGTTCGTGTAGATCGGCAATCCGCTGAGAACTGGCGAGCAAACGCAAAAACGTATCCTGGCTGAGATCCGCCGCATCGCAGGCATTGCCCATGCGCCGCCTCAACCAGCCTTCAAGCCAGCCACGGTGATCGCGGTACAGGTCGTGAAGGGTTTGCTCCTTCGGCATCGCTGCATCACTCATCTCAAGAAGCCCTGTGCCAGGAGTCGTAAATGAGAGTGATTCTAATTAATGTTGCAGCGACGAACCAAGTGCTTTATGCAGCAAGTGCGCAGAAAGATCAGCAGCCAGGAGAAAAAGACAGTAAAAGCCAAATTTCAGACACAAAAAACCCCGGTCTTTCGACCAGGGTTTTTGCTATCGACTCGAAGCAACCAGTGGTTTCTTCGTAGCGCCAAGGCGTTCAGTGGGCCTTGGTGCGGATATGGCGCAGCGGACGGGACTCGAACCCGCGACCCCCGGCGTGACAGGCCGGTATTCTAACCGACTGAACTACCGCTGCGTATCGCTTTGGACTTTCGCCCAAGTAACTCGTCTGACTGGAAAGCTTCGAGGCTTTTCAATCTCGAGACAGGTAAACCTGACTCGGAAAATATGGCGCAGCGGACGGGACTCGAACCCGCGACCCCCGGCGTGACAGGCCGGT